>CAVDQR010000171.1:2483-3168 GCA_963611065.1 Bacteroides ovatus | reverse complement strand
GACCTGAAGATCGCCGCCAGGAGGTTCCTCTGCCCCAACTGCGGGAGGGAGTTCAGCCTCTTCCAGTCCAGGGCAGTCGCCTGCAAGGCATGCCCCCAGGCCAACCAGAACTGCCCCAACGTCAGGTGCCCCTACTGCGACTCCGAGTTCCCTCTCAGAGGGTTCGTCGTCCCCGACAGCAAGGAGGACCAGGTCCACATGTCCGCCTACGCGGACAAGGTGTTCAACAAGTGGCAGGACAGCTACGGCAACAACCGCAGATGATCCTTCACCTTTTCTGGATGCACAGCATCTGAGGGTGCCTGTTCAGGACCGCGGCCAGGTCGATAGGCCTCGGCCGGGCCCTGTGCATGGACCCGCCGTTCTCGGGATCGTATCCCATAACAGAATCTATCGCCTCTTCGCAGACCTGCTTCATGGACCTCGAACCGTCCATCAGGTCCTTTGCGACGACTATCGCATCGGCAACGGCACGCGTCTGGGCCATGTCGAAGAACGCGGCCACGGGGACGTTGACCTTGTACTCCCCGATCTCCACTGTCCTTATGCCCTGGGCGGAGGCGCTGACCTCTTTCCTTCCCTTCTCGAAGACCATGTTCTTGGACACGGGGTACCTGGGCTAGGGCATGGAGTATCTAGCGTCCGATTCCGTTTTTGAGACCTCAACGGACTCGGCGCGGTAGCC
>CAVDQR010000171.1:0-2473 GCA_963611065.1 Bacteroides ovatus | reverse complement strand
CGATTCCGTTTTTTTTTTTTTTTTTGACTCGGCGCGGTAGCCGCTGAACAGGATGACCCTGTCGGCGAGCGAAGCGGCGGAGGCGTCTCCGGACACCATGAGGACGGACACTCCGGATGCGGCCATGGAACGGCCCATCTCGGACACGGACGTGATGATGTCGTCCACAGCGAGGAACCCGCGCCTGATGATGCAGGGGTTGGAATACTCCTCGTCGATGAGCAGGAGCCTGCTCCCCATCTCGACAGCCTCGGATATCGCGACGAGCTCGGACATGGGAGAGGACACGACGGGGCTCAGGGCCTTGGAGGCGTCCTCGAACTCGGGGGTCTCGCGGACGAACATGGAGATGTCCACGGAGTCGGCGGGACGGCCGCCCTCCCCCATTATGTAAGCGGAATCCGGCAGGGACACGACGTACTCCCTCCCGTCGCCGGGGATGTGGTCGTAGACTCCGGCGAACACGGCGTCCAGCAACACGGACTTGCCCGATCTGCTGGGGCCTGCGATGAGGGTGAACCCTTCCGGGATCCCCATTCCCTCGATCGGCTCCCCGTTGGGCACATCCATTGTGACCTTCAGGTCGGAGGAGCACTCGAAGGGCCTGGCGTCCGTCGAAGGCGCGAGGTCGTCGTCCCTCCTGGGAAGGATCGCTCCGACAGCAACGAACGCGGCCAATCCCTTCTCTTTCAGCGAGCTGCGGATTGCATCGGCGTTCTCCACCGTCTGGATGTGGTTGTACAGCTTGGACTGCTTGTACGCGCGGTACAGCATGGACTCGCAGAGGATCCTGTGGATCCTCCCGAAGATGAGCTCCTCCGTCGCCTGGGCGTTGACCTTGCCTGCAGCGGATGGCAGGTCCGCGGTGAAGCTGGCCTCCACGAAGTGCTCCGTGACGTTGACGCTGCCCCTCTCGATGACCTCCTGCCCGGGACGGGGGATGTACACCTCTCCGCCGTCGGTCTTGGGTATGGGGGAGCGGGCATGGGTGCGGGCGGACTCCCAGAAGCGCCTTGCGATCAGGTCCTCCAGCGCCATCTTGCGGGATGCGGTGGAATAGGTGTCCTCCGGGAACCCGGCGACCCTCATGGGGACCCTGACCCTCATCCTGCTGTGCCCGGCGCGGTCGTTCTGGACCTCGTCTATCAGGAGCTCGAAGTCGTCCATGACGAAGCTGTTGGTCAGTCCCTTGTACTTTGCGAAAGGCTTGCCGTCCGCGTTGCGGAGGGTCTTGTGGAGGATCTCCTCTGATGCCATCTTCAATCTATCTCCAGGAGCTTGGCGTCTATCCTCGGGTCGGACTTCCTCCTGACGGGGCCGGTGCCGGTCATCTCGCGGATGACCACCTCCATCGTCAGCCAGACGACCATCCCGGCACGGAAGCAGCCGGTGTGGGAGATGCCCTCCCTTCCGACGGACCCGTGCATGTGCAGGACGGGAGCGCCGGACTCGTCGGGGAACACCGTCCCCGTGCCGGTGAGCTCGCAGGGAGCGTCCACCGTGCAGATTATGGGCTCTATCATGCCCTCGATAGGGTAACGCGGACCGGAGACGTACCTGGACCCGGGGCCCACGCCTCCCACCGCCGTCACTGTCGCGTTGCGTATCTTCTCGCGAACGCAGAATGATTCCACCGCCTCGTGGAGGACCTCTCCCTCTTCGAGACGGAGGACGAAAACACGGCCGTCTTTGAGTTCGACGGATCTCATACGCGCGCCTCAGCGCCACCTGCTGTACCTGTCCAGCAGCTTGCAGATCTTGTCGTACTCCTCTTTCGTCAGGTCCCCCGCTTCGAGGAAGGTCTTGACGAACTCCTTGGCGTCCTTGGTGGAGACGCGGGATGCCTTGGCGATGACCGATGCCAGGAACGACGACGCCTTGGACGGATCCATCGCCGATGCCTCCAGGACCTCGTTCATGTCGTACTTGAACGGGTTGATCCTGTGGGTGTTCAGCATAGCCTGCCTTCTGGTAGACTCCTTCGTCCTCTGCTGCTTGTTCTTCCTTGCACCTTTGTCGTTGTACTGCCCAGAGCTCTGCGGGCGGTTCACAACGACCTTGTTCTTCTTCTCTTCACCAGGCACGAGTATTACTCCGTTGAGCGTCGAATCGGCCAAGGATATTTAAAGCATTCCGACGGCGGAGGCCTCTGCACAATAATATAATATTAATCACGCACTGGCCCGCGCCATGGACGAACAGTGGCAGGACATCCTCATCTCCGAGCCCCGCATGAAGCTGAAGAGGCACGTGATGATCATCTACGACATCATGTTCGCGCTGACGGTCGTGCTCGCGGTGCTGAGCCTGCTGTCCGGCGACGCCGAGAACCTGATCCTGACCATCCCGATCGCGATCATCATGGGGATGGCCGTCTTCACGGACAGGGAGTACGTCCACATCCCGCCGCTGCTCATCGTCATGATGATCGGGACGTTCTACCTCGCCCTCATAGGCAGGGTGCTCTCAGACT
>CAVDQR010000170.1:511-3189 GCA_963611065.1 Bacteroides ovatus | reverse complement strand
CGCACAGGAGATCCTGGGCGGCCTGGGCGCGCGCGTGGACAAGACCGTGGTCGCCCTGGCTCTGGACGTGGGCGGCACCATATGGTCCGACGACTACTCCATCCAGAACGTCGCGCGCACCCTGGGGCTCGGCTTCAAGCCCGTGGGCATGAAGGGCATCCAGAAGGTCGTGAAATGGAACTACCAGTGCATCGGATGCCGCAAATGGTACAAGGAGAAGCTCCCGGAGTGCCCCATATGCGGATCGCAGATGAAGGGATGCAGGCGGAAACGATCACGGGAAGATGCTCTTGCATCTGATCAGGTTGCCGAGCCTGCGCTGGCCGAGGACGTTCATGCAGAAGCATGTGGACCGCTCCGACCTGAACCCGAACGCATCGGCGAGCTTCTTGTTCTTGGCGGCGATCTTGAGGGGCTTCTCCAGCACGTGCCTCCACTGTGTCTCGTAATCGGACAGCGGAGAGCTGGACGAGATGTTGGCTCCCGCGACGGTCCCGCAGATCCTTCCGGCGATCATCGCCAGGGGGATGCCTCCGCCGTTGACGGAGATGACCTGCCCTGCCGCATCGCCGACGACCATCCCGTTTCCGGCGACGGTCTTCGCTATCGGCCCTTCGCTGGGGACGTACTTGCCCTCGAGCTTGCAGTCGACCTGGAACCCGTTCTTCTTGGCGAAAACGTCGAAGAAGTCGGACAGGGCTCCGCTGGCGAACTTGGGGGAGAACCCGACGCCGATGTTGGCCCTTCCGTCCTTGGGGATTATCCAGCTGTATGCGCCGGGAGCTATGTCTCCGAAGAACATGTGGAGATATGGCTCGAAATCCCCTTTGACCTGTGCCGTGACCGCTGGATAAGGGTTCCTGTTGCGTGGGAGGCCCAGGTTCTGGGCGACCCTCGACCCGGGACCGTCGGCCCCGATGATGACCTTGTACTTGATGTCCCCCTGAGAGGTCTTGGCGACACCGCCCTCGATGCTGCGGAACTGGCAGCTCTTGACGAGCTCGGCTCCATCCTCGCAGGCGAGCCTGGCCAGGTACTGGTCGAAGCGGTCGCGGTCGGTGGTGTATCCCGTATGGTCCAGGACGGTGACCTTCCCCTTGGGGTCGATGAGCTTGATACCGATGGTGTCGAGGCAGCGGAGCTCCTTCGGGATGTCGAAGAGCGACTCCCCGTCCGTGAGGTTGGGGAACATGAGCTGGATCTCCTCGAGGCTGGGCATGAACTCGCCGCACCTCACGGGAACGCCCACTTCGGGGCGCTTCTCGATCATCATGACGCTGGCGCCCGACCGGGCGGCGAACCTTGCGGCGGTGCTTCCGGCGGGGCCGGAGCCGACCACTAGAACATCGACTTCGTTCCTGTCCATAATATCACCTGTCGCGGCGGATGACATAGTCCGCCAGGTCGATGAGGGAATCCTTGTAAGGAGAATCGGGAAGGACGGATAAGTACTGCTTGGCGGCGGCGATGTACTCCTCGGCCCTCGAGGTGCAGCGCGCCACGGCGTCGGTGGTCCTGATGAGGTCGATCGCCTCATGGACGTCGTCCGTGGTGACGTCGACCTTCTCGAACAGGGCCTTGATCCTGTCGCCTGCGACAGGGTCCTCCATGGCGTAGATTACAGGGAGCGTGGGCTTGCCCTCGATCATGTCCGTGCCGACCAGCTTGCCGGTGTTCCTGCTGTCGCCGACGACATCCAGTGTGTCGTCCATGATCTGGAACGCCAGTCCGAGGGTGAACGCGTAGTTCCCGAGGGCGTCCATCGTATCCGTGTCGGCATTGGCGATGGCCGCTCCGGACCTCATGGAGGCCTCGAACAGCTTGGCGGTCTTCCCGGTGATGATAGTGATGTAGTCCTCCTCTGTGACGTTCGATGCGTGCTCGAAGTCCTTCTGGACGAACTCTCCCGCTCCCATGGAAGCGGACGCCTCCACGACGAACCCCACGATCTGAGGGGCTGCGGAAGCGAGCAGGCGGAAACCCATTGCGAACATGTAGTCGCCTGCGATGATGGCCTTGGTTATCGTGTAGGCCTTGTGGAGCGCCTTCTTCCCGCGCCTGACATCGCCTTGGTCGTTGATGTCGTCGTGGATGAGGGTGGCGCTGTGGATGATCTCGAAAGCGGATCCCACGTCTATGGCCTTGCTGACGTCCTCGCCTCCGCACACCTTGTATCCGAGTATGCACAGAGAGGGCCTGAGCCTCTTGCCTCCGGAGGATATGACGTATTGGCACATCTCCGTCAGCTCGTCGTTCTCCGACTCGAGGTTCTCCATCATGAGATCCTCCACCCGGGAGAGCTCATCGGCTATGCAAGAGTGCCATTGCTGGGTCATCGGCGTTGAATCACGGTAACGTACTTAAAGGTTGGTCGGAGCCAAGACCTTAGCATCGAAGTTGTGGAGAATGAAGGTAAGGGGTTTGGGTAAGGGGTTTATCGATCGCACTCAGAATCCGAAGAGCACAGAGGCTGCGGACTCGCAGTATCCGAAGATCAGGTCGGGGTAGACTCCCAGGATGATGACGAATGCTACGCAGATCGCGATTCCGATGATGAATGCAGTCGGCACCTTGACCTTCTCGGTGGACTCTCCCTTCTCGACGTACATCGCCTTGACGACCCTCGCGTAGTAGTACAGCGAGATGGCCGAGTTCAGGATGGCGATGAAGGCGAGCCA
>CAVDQR010000170.1:0-447 GCA_963611065.1 Bacteroides ovatus | reverse complement strand
CCAGACCCACTGGGAAGTAACACCGTTCACATCTCCGATGGCGGAGGAGAACAGGAAGAACTTCGAGGTGAATCCTGCGAGCGGGGGGATTCCTGCCAGAGAGAACAGGAACAGCATCATTGCGGCTGCGAGGAACGGAGCCCTCTTGGCCAGTCCCTTGTAGTCGGAGATCTTCTCGCCGACACCGGCGCAGATGAGCGCACCGACGACGAGGAAGGCTCCTCCCTTCATGAACACGTGGGTGAACATGTGGAAGATACCGGCGCTGAGAGCGTACTCGGACATGACGGCCATGACGATCAGGATGTAACCGGCCTGGGCGATGGAGGAGTACGCGAGCATCCTCTTGATGTTGTTCTGTGCGATGGCGACGACGTTTCCGACGGTCATGGTGAAGGCCGCGATGATGGCGAAGAGGTACTGGACCTCCTCGCCGCAGATCTGGGC
>CAVDQR010000169.1:0-3209 GCA_963611065.1 Bacteroides ovatus | reverse complement strand
GGGGCCGTCGCCACGCTTAAATAAGAGCACCAGTTAGTCGGGATGCTCTTCAGAGCCGATGAATGATGAAGGCGCATTTGAGCGCCGGAAAGAGGTAATTGAAATGTCCGTATATGTGAAATTCGAGACGCCCAAGGAGATCTCCGACAAAGCCTACTCCCTCGCCGAGATGGCCAGGGACGGCGGCAAGATCAAGAAGGGAACGAACGAGGTCACCAAGGTCGTCGAGCGCGGCAACGCCGCCATCGTCATCATGGCCTCCGACGTCGAGCCCCCCGAGATCCTGGCCCACATGCCCGCTCTGTGCGACGAGAGGAACGTCCCCTACGTCTACGTTCCCAGCAAGACCGAGCTCGGTGCCGCCATCGGACTCGACAAGCCCACCGCTTCCATCGCTATCATGGACGTCGGCAAGGGCAAGGCCCTCTGCGACGAGATCGCCCAGGCAGTCAAGAACCTGAAAGGCTGAAGGTGAGCTGAATGGTAGACACCGACAGCATACCCGCCGAGGTCGTTGAGGTCATCGGCAGGACCGGAATGACCGGGGAGGCAACCCAGGTCAAGGTCCGTGTCCTCGACGGCCGCGACAAGGGCAGGATCATCACCAGGAACATCATGGGTCCCGTCAGGATGGGGGACATCCTCATGCTGAGGGAGACCTCGAGAGAAGCCAGGAAACTGGGCATGAGGTGATTCGAATGGTTGACACCACCAGGAAGTGCTCCTTCTGCGGAGCCCCGATCGAGCCCGGAACCGGCAAGATGTACGTCAAGAAGGACGGGACCGTCCTGTTCTTCGACGCCAACAAGTGCTACAAGAACATGATCGAGCTCAAGAGGGTGGCCAGGACGACCCTGTGGACCGAGAAGGCCCACGCGGAGAAGGCCACCAAGCTCAAGGCCATGGAGAAATCCGGGGCCGCCGAGAAGACGGAGTGAGCGTCATGGCCATGGAGCAGACCTACCTCATGGTGAAGCCCGACGGAGTCCAGCGCGGACTCTGCGGCGAGATCGTCTCCCGCTTCGAGAAGAAGGGGCTGAAGATCGTCGGCATGAAGCTGATGACCATCTCCAAGGAGACCGCGGAGAACCACTACGGGGAGCACAAGGGCAAGCCCTTCTTCCCCTCGCTGATCTCCTACATCACCTCCGGACCCGTCCTCGCGATGGTCCTCGAGGGAGAGAACGCAGTCTCCGTGTGCAGGGGAATGATGGGCAAGACCAACCCGGCCGAGTCCGCCCCCGGCACCATCCGCGGGGACTACGCCATGGTCACCGGGATGAACATCATCCACGGATCCGATTCCGTCGACTCCGCCAAGAGGGAGATCTCCATCTTCTTCAAGCCCGAGGAGCTCATCTCCTACGAGAGGACCTCGGACAAGTGGATCTACGAGTGATTCCAAACCTTTTCAACAAACCACTTCCTTTACATCAACAGGGGTGTCCCTCATGGCGATTAGGCAACCGGTAGTCAGTGTTCTGGGTCACGTCGATCACGGCAAGACCAAACTGTTGGACCGTATCAGAGGGACGTCCGTCCAGGCCAGGGAGGCCGGGGCCATCACCCAGCACATCGGAGCGACCGAGGTCCCGATCGACCACATCTACAAGATGTGCGGCAAGCTGATCGGGTCCAAGAAGTTCGACGTACCCGGTCTGCTGTTCATCGACACCCCCGGGCACCAGTCGTTCGTCACCCTGCGCGCCAGGGGAGGATCGCTGGCCGATCTGGCCGTTCTCGTGATCGACATCAAGGAGGGGCTGATGCCCCAGACCATCGAGTCGATCCGCATCCTCAGGCAGTACAAGACGCCGTTCGTCATCGCCCTGAACAAGATCGACTCCATAGAGGGGTGGATCAGCGAGGACGGGAGGCCGTTCGTCCTGTCCGAGAAGACGCAGCAGGCGCACACCATCGGCGTCTTCGAGGAGAAGATGTACAACATCATGGCCCAGCTGGCCCAGGAGGGCATATCGTCGGACAGGTACGACAGGATCGACGATTTCACGAAGGCCGTCGCACTGGTCCCGATCAGCGCCAAGGAGGGCGAGGGCATCCAGGACCTGCTCCTGGTTCTCATCGGTCTGGCCCAGCGCTTCCTCGAGACGCAGCTGGAGAAGGGAGAGGGACCCGGCAAGGGGACCATCCTGGAGATCAAGGAGGAGCGCGGACTGGGGAAGACCCTGGACATGATCCTGTACTCGGGTACCCTGAAGAAGGGCGACACCGTCGCCATGGGCACCCGCGGGGCGCCCGTGGTCACGAAGATCAAAGCGATCCTGAAGCCCAAGCCCCTGGACGAGATCCGCGACCCGAGGGACCGCTTCGACTCCGTCAAGGAGCTGCACGCCGCCGCCGGTGTCAAGATCTCCACGCAGAACTGCGAGGGGGTCATCGCCGGAGCGCCCATCATCGTCGTGAAGGGTCCGAACGATCCCGCCATCAAGGCGCTGGCCGAGGAGACCAGCATCAAGATCGAGACCCAGGAGAACGGCATCACGATCAAGGCCGACGCCATCGGTTCGCTGGAGGCCCTCGCGTACGAGGCCAAGGCGCACGACATCCCCATCAGGAAGTACGGCATCGGCGAGATCACCCGCAGGGACATCGTCGAGACGGCCTACGCGGACAAGAAGAACTGCGTCATCCTGGGATTCAATTCGACGCTTTCGAAGGACGCCGAGGCCGAGCTCGCCAACCACGAGGAGCTGAAGGTGTTCACCAACCAGATCGTCTACCAGCTCATAGACGACTACATCGAGTGGGTGGAGGACTGCAAGAAGCAGAACGACACCGACAAGAGGTCCATGTTCTCCTTCCCCGCGAAGTTCATGGTGCTCCCGAACTGCGTCTTCCGCGCGAGCAAGCCCGCCATCGTCGGCGTGCGCGTGCTGGCCGGCAGGATACGCCCCGGGGAGAACCTCATCGGTCCCGACGGAAGGGACCTGGGGAGGATCAGGAGCATCCGCATCGGCGAGGATGTGCAGAAGGAGGCCAAGCAGGGCGACGAGGTCGCCGTGGCCATCGACGGCATCACCATCGGCAGGCAGCTCGACGAGGAGGGCATCGTGTACGTCGACCTCATCGAATCCGGCTTCAAGCAGCTGCAGCAGATCGACCTCAACGCCGACGAGAAGATGGCCATGGAGGAGACCGTCGCCATCAAGAGGAAGGAAGAGCCTTTCTGGGGTATGTGAGCAGGGGGC
>CAVDQR010000168.1:0-3224 GCA_963611065.1 Bacteroides ovatus | reverse complement strand
CAGCGCCTCCTCGATGCGCCTGTCGTGGCCGGCGGACAGCATCTCGTCGTTGTATCTGTACAGCGGACCGTCGGGTTCGGAGTACATGACGACGCAGTAGCAGCCAAGGAGTCCGGACAGGAGCGAAACCGGCTCCTGACCCGCGCCGAAGGACCTGCGCATAAACTCCATGGCGTTCTCCAGGCGGGCGTTGAACCTCTTGAAGCACGCCTCGTCCCTCCTGTGGACATCCTCGCGGAAGGCCACGATGGCGTCATGGGTGGGTTCCAGGGACATGAGCGCGGCAAGGCGGTACGCGGCGGATCTGGAGGCGTCGCGGGTGACGTTGGCGGCCAGCGCCTCGGTCAGCCTCTTCTTGGCGATGTTCACGGAGCAGGACGCGTCGTCGCAGTCCAGCTTGTCCGCGAGCGCGGCGAGGTCCCTCACGTCCATCCCCTCCTCGGCGTCGGCGTTCAGGGACCCGATCATCACCGAGATGACCGACAGCTTCTCCTCCGGTCCCGCGTCGGACAGGGAGGATTCCTCGCCCACCGCACCGTCCAGGATGCCGTCCACATCGTTCTCCTCGCGGTACTTCCTGTGGAAGTCCAGGTACCTCTTGAATTCTGCAGCTATGTCAGGGCTGCGGATGTATTGGGAGATGAGGTTCACATCCACGGCGAGACCGAGCCTGTCGTGCTCCTTCAGCACCATGGACAGGTCCTCCCAGGCGCGGGGGGTGGCGAATTCCGGGCCCGAGGGGGTGTTCTCGATCACCAGCAGGTTCTGCGGTTTGATCTGCAGATAGTACGTGATCGCATCGTGGACGCCTGCGCTCATCGCATATCTGAGCCAAACGTCGGAATCCGCCTCGACCTCGATGAGCCTGACCCTGTCCAGGGTGGCGATGTCGAACTCGCGGGCGGACGAATTGAATTCAGGGGGATTGCCGGCGGCGACCAGCACCCAACCGTCGGGGATGCGGTGCGGTCCGAACTTCTTGTTCTGGAGGAGGTCGAGCATCGCCGCCGAAAGGGTCTCCGAGACGCAGTTGACCTCGTCGATGAACAGCAGGCCCTGCTTCATGCCCTGGTTCTCGATAGCGTCGTAGACGGAGGCGATGATCTCGCTCATGGTGTACCTGGTGATCGGGATCTCGTCGCCCCCGAAGGAGCGGTGCTCGATCATCGGCAGTCCGATGGCCGACTGGCGGGTGTGGTGCGTCATCGCGTACCCCACGTATCCGATCCCGAGCTCCGCGGCGACCTGCGACATGATCGCGGTCTTCCCGAGCCCCGGCGCCCCCATGACGACCAGGGGCCTCTGCCTCGCGCGGGGGATCAGATAGCTCCCTCCGGCATCCGTATCCAGATACGCCGCAACGGCGTCCCTGACGCAATCCTTGGCTTCCTGTATGTTCATCTCATGCCACCTTGTTCTCCAATTCCCCCGTCCTGACCACGAGCCTCATCGCCCAGGGCGGGACGTCGTGCTCCAGGTACCGGTCGTCGCAGAACACGAACGCCGTATCGTACGGGGGGCGTCTCTCCGGGTACGTGCCCATGCCGTCGGTGAAGTACATCAGGCCCCTGAGGTCCTTGAACTCCCCCTGCTCGATGAGCTCGTCCACGTACTTGAAGACGGGACGGAAGTCCGTTCCCTTCCCGCCCATGAGTTTGAATCCCGATATCAGGAGGCGGAGATCCGCCTCCGACCTCACGACCGAGTCCGATCTGACGGTCTCGTCGCATTGTATCACATGGAGGTTGACCCCGGTCCCCACCCCGGATTGGCGCAGGACCGCGTAGGCCTCCTCGAGGAAAGCGGTCACGGGACCGCGCATGGTGGATCCCGACGTGTCTATGGCGATGACGAACTCCTCCACCCTCCTGGAGTCGGATGACTCCAGGGAGTCCATCAGGGGGATGTTCCCGTAGGTCTGGAGCCCGTACGTGTAGTAGATGGGGTCGAACTCGTCCATGCTCTCCCTGACGCTGGGCTTGCGGGTCATGAACTTTCTGAGGAAGGCGCGGTAGTCGCAGCGCTTCCTGTTCCTTATTTTCAGGATGGAGACGAAAGCGTCGGTGGCGCCGTCGGTCCTCCTGACGAACCCCTCCACCTCGGCCATGGCCTGGAGCGCCAGTTCCTTCCAGTCACCGGAATCGGATTCGGGATGGGAGGTGTCGTCGTCCTCGGTGAACATCCTGGTGTAGAGGCCGATCTGCCATTCGGACATGTCCGATAGCACGTTTTCGAGAAGATCCGGGGCCGGGGCGCCGGCGCGCTTGAAGCATTTCTCGCAGGCGTACATCCTGTCGTCCCTCCCTTCGATGCAGGTGTGCGGAGTATCCATGGAATCCAGCACGTATCCGACGATCATGTCCTCGGCCAGCATCCTGTACCTGTTGCCGCGGGCGTTGGGATGGCCGAGGATGCAGTGCATCACGCAGTGGGCGATCTGGCGGACGATCCTGTTGGGATCCGCACGGTAATCGGAGATGACGGTGTCCTCGCGGAAGATGATGGTCTTCCCGTCGCACGACGGGAGGCCGTCCCCGGATTCGACCTCCCTCTGGAGGGACAGGACGGCCATGGTGAGGAAGCGCATGTCCAGGCACAGCCTGTTCGCCGAAGTGGAAACGATCTCCTCTGCCACGGCCCGGCGGTTCATTCCTTCGCCCCCATCCTTTTATATTTGGCTTCCAGGACGGCCGCGTCGTCCTCGCCCAGTTCCCCGAGGATGTAGTTGAAATCCGATTCGGAGAGGCGGTAGAGCTTGTCGGTCCTGACATGGGATCTGTTATCCAATCCGGCCTCGTAGGGCTCCATCGGCCGCATGTAGGCTCCGTCGTGGGGATGGGTGGTGACCATCATCACGTCGTACCTCTGCCCTCTGCGTCCGAGCACGACCACGGGGCGGTCCTTGGAGCCGTCGCGCCCGTCGAAACGGACGTCCGCGCTCCAGACCTCCAGGGGTCTTGGGGCCTTGTTCTTCCCCATGCTCGGCTTCATACCGCGTCCAAGTTGGTCGGAGGTTATATCCATAGCGGGTCGTAACTCGTGGAAATCCCTGGCTGGATGCGTGCTCGGATACGATTTCCCAGCACGTTTTCCGGGGATTCCGGACGATCATCCAGCCGATGGGAATGTTTAAATCCATGATGCAAATCGGGGAATCACCGGATTCATTTGGGCAAGTAGATCAGCCCGGTAGATCGCTGCCTTCGCAAGGCAGAAGTCGCGAG
>CAVDQR010000167.1:0-3228 GCA_963611065.1 Bacteroides ovatus | reverse complement strand
GCCCTGAGGGACTACGCGTCATGGCTGCTACTGCAGGACCTCAACGACATACTGTCCACCGGATCCATCGGCCTCGACCGCAAGGACGGGGACGACGATGCTCCCGACAACGACGGAGCCTTGCCCGGCGAGCCCTGCATAGCGGAAGCAGACGACGAGGATCCCGGGTCGGAGCCCCTGCCGGACCCATCGCCGTATGGAAGCACCGAGCGTGCATGGCCCCATGCGGACGTTTTCTCTTATTACACGGGTGTGACCACCTGCGGCCAGATCCTCCTGTGAGATGACATGGCGCCCAGCGCGCCGGCAAACATCACCATCAGGAGGAACACCTCATGAAGAGCATAACGATCATAGCAGGAGTACTGCTGCTAGCGGCACTGGCCGTGTGCGCGGCAGCAATGGCATGGCCCGGAGAGAACGGGCCGGCGGAAGATGGCAGCAGCTCATCTTCGGACAGCACGACGACAGACGACACCACCACAGATGACACTACGGACGACACCACAGATGACGACAGCACCGTGACCGACGAGGACACCGTCTCCGGGCTCACCATCACCTACGCATCGGGCACCAGCTGCCATACCGTCTCCACCGTCGACGGAGAGACCGTCATAACGTTCTCCGGAACCGATGAGGACGTCGAATGCGCCATCACCGGCACCCTGAACGGGAGCATAGTCATCGAGATCGGCGAGGATGCCGAGTTCAAGCTCGTCCTCGCAGGCGTCACCATCACCAGCTACAACAACGCGCCCATCGTGGCGACCAGCGCCGACAAGCTGACCGTCAGCGCAAAGAACGGGACCACCAACACCGTCAACGACCTCAGGAGCGAGGTCACGGACGATTCCGAGATATCGTCTGCCATATACTCCACATGCGACATGGACGTCCAGGGGCGCGGATCCCTGACCGTCTACAGCAAGAGCAACAACGGGATACACTCCAAGGACGACCTGTCCGTCAAGAACCTCACCCTGTCGGTGGACTGCATCGACAACGCCCTGAAGGGCAACGACAGCGTGACCATAGAATCCGGCACCATAACCCTCACCGCCCGCCAGGGAGACGGGATCAAGACCACCAACACCGAGGCGAAGACGAAGGACGACGGCACCGTCAAGCAGCAGGGCATAGTCAGGCTCTGCTCCGACGAGGGAACTCTCTCCCTAACCATCCTTGCCATGTACGACGGCATCGACGCCGCCTACGGGCTGGAGATCGAGCAGACCTCCTACGCCCTGACGGTCAGCGTGTCCACCGGATCCTATGCAGGATACTCCACCGGATCCTCGACAGCCACCACCGGCGCCGCGTCCGGCGGGACCGGCCCCGGAGGATGGATGCCCGACGGCAACCCCGACGGATGGACCGACAGGGACGACTCCGACTCCCCGTCCGCGAAGGGACTGAAGGCCGAGACGTACATCATCATAGTCAGCGGGACCATCACCGTGGCCTCCGAGGACGACTCCGTCCACTGCAACGGCACAGTCTCCGTCTCCGGAGGCGCTCTGAACCTGAGCAGCGGCGACGACGGCATCCACGCCGACGGCGCCCTGACCATAACCGGAGGCACCATCAGGGTCTCCGAGTGCTACGAAGGGATAGAAGGGGACACGATCTCCGTCTCCGGAGGCGACATCGTCGTCATCTCCGAGGACGACGGGTTCAACTCCACCGGCACGTCCGGCACAGGGATATCCATCTCCGGAGGCACCATCCTGATCCGCGCGGGCGGCGACGGCATCGACTCCAACTCCTACACGTCCTATCAGGGCCTCGTGATGACCGGCGGAGACGTCATCGTCATCAGCAACGGGCCCTCCGACTCCGCCATCGACACCGAGCGCGGGTACACGTTCACCGGAGGAAGGCTTCTGGGGATCTGCCTGAGCGGCGACATGGCCAACTCCGAGTGCGTCTACTGCAGCAACTTCTCCTCGATAGGGAAGGCGGCATCCCTGAGGGTGACCTCCGGGCAGTACGTCGTCGCATCCGTCGGAGGCAGCATCTCCCTCGCAGTGGAGATGGACGCCTCGTTCTCCGCATATGCGGTGTACCTCGGATCGTCCTCTGCCACGATCACGACCTCCTCTTCCGTGTCCGGAGCCGATTCCGACGGAGTCTACAGGAGCTGATCGCATGGGCATATTCGACAGCATAATAACGGCGGGGACGACCATCGAGTCGTTCCTCGCCTGCCTCGGATGCTCGCTGGCGGTCGGGCTGGCGATAGCATTGGTCTACCGCTACCGCACCAAGCACTCGGAGAGCCTGATGTTCACGATCGGGATGATCCCGGCCGTGGTGTCGGTCATCATCCAGGTGGTCAACGGCAACATCGGAGCGGGGATCGCGGTCATGGGCGCCTTCAGCCTGGTCCGCTTCCGCTCCGCCCCCGGAACCGCGAAGGAGATCGGGATGATCTTCCTGGCCATGAGCACCGGCCTGCTGATCGGCATGGGGTTCATCGGCTACGCGCTGGTGTTCACCGCGGTCATGTGCGCCATATGCCTGCTGTACAACACGTACTCTCAGGGCTGGTCCGCAAAGGCCCCCCTCACCCTGCGCATCACAGTCCCCGAGGACCTGGACTTCAAGGGCGCCTTCGACGAGGTGCTGGCGAAGCACGCCAGGAGCTTCGAGCTCAGCAGCGTGAAGACCGTGAACATGGGGAGCATGTACAAGCTCACCTATGATGTCACCCTCAACGCCGACTGCAACGAGAAGCAGATGATCGACGAGATCCGCTGCATCAACGGGAACCTCGAGGTGTCTCTCGGGCACGCTCCCGCCCAGTACACGGAGCTGTGATCCCATGGCGTACCAGAGCGATTTCAAGCGCTACGAGATCAAGTACTTCCTGGACAGGGAGCAGATGGACGCCGTGATGGAGGCGTTCGATGGGAGGATGGACCGCGACAGGTACGCGGTGAGCGACATCAGGAACGTCTACCTCGACACCGATACCTACACGCTGGCCAGGAGGTCCATCTCCCATCCGGCGTACAAGGAGAAGCTCAGGGTGAGGAAGTACTCCTCCGATCCCTCGGACCCCGTGTTCGTGGAGATCAAGAAGAAGTGCGACTCCGTGACGTACAAGCGCAGGGTCTCGATGGACGAGAGCGACGCCATGCGCTGGATGGATGATTGCCAGGGAGACATGCCCGACAGCCAGATCGGCCACGAGATCGAGGCGTTCTGCGACAGGTACCCCAC
>CAVDQR010000166.1:0-3251 GCA_963611065.1 Bacteroides ovatus | reverse complement strand
GAATCGCCCCCTTCCAGGGGCATGGAAAGGGGGCGGAAGCCCCCGTTTACAATCCTCAGATGAGGTCCTCGAAGCCTTCGACGACCTGGGGGAACCTGTCCTTGACGGCCTTGAGGAGGTTGTACACGTTGACCTCCCCGATGTCGGCGGTCTTGATCATCTTGATCAGCTCGTCGATGGTCTCGTCGTCGAGGGAGGCGAGCTTCTCCTTGGCCATGAAGTTCCTGAAGAGCTTGTCCTCCATCCTGTCGCGCCACATCTTCTCGTAGGCCATCAGGGCCTTCTTGGAGAAGTCCCCGGTCTTGGCGCACTCGGTCAGGACCTTCCCGGCGTACATGCCGGTGCGGCACGCGTGGGCGATGCCTCCTCCGGTGATGGGGTCGATGATCCTCGCGGCGTCCCCGACGAGCACGATGTTGTCGTCGACGGAGCAGTCGAGTCCGGGGCAGGTGGAAACGAATCCGCCCATGATCTCGAGGCACTGCCCCTTGTTCAGGCGGGGGTCCTTGGCGATGAAGTCGTCGAGGTAGCGCTTCGCGTCCCCGTCGCCCTTGCACAGCCTGCCCATGACGCCGATACCGACGTTGGCGACGCCGTTGCCCTTGGGGAAGATCCAAACGTATCCTCCGGGCGCGACGGAACCGATCACGAACTCGCAGTAGTCGGGGGCGACGTCGATGTTGCACATCCTGTACTGGATGCAGGAGTCGATGTCGCTGAGCTTGAGGGTGGTGTCGATCCCGGCCCACCTTCCGACCTGACTCTCGTACCCGTCGGCGGCCACGACGCACTTGGCGCGGATCTCGATCTCCTCGCCCATGCTCCTCGCTTTGATGCCGACGATCTTCCCGTCCTCGCGGACGATTCCGGTGCAGGAGGTGCGGAGCATGATCTTGGCCCCGGCCTCCGCCGCCATCCTGGCGAGGGACTTGTCGAAGATGTGCCTCTCGAGGACGTATCCGACCTCGGCGCCCGCCTTCGACTCGTCCAGCTGGAACGTGGTCCCCTGGGGGGATTTGATGATGGCGCCCTTCATGTCCCCGCGGATCCAGGACGGGTCGGGCTCGATCCCGACCTCCTGCAGCCACTTCTTGGACACTCCCTCGGCGCACCTGAGGGGGGCTCCGACCTCGACCTTCTTCTCGATGAGGATGGTGTCGAGTCCTCCCTCGGCGCAGTACCTGGCGGCCATGCTGCCGCCGGGACCGGCGCCCACGACCACGACGTCGCAGGTGATGGTCCTCACGAGCTCGCCTCCAGGCTGAGGGCGGCGACCGGGCAGAGCTTGACGCAGCGTCCGCACCTGTTGCAGTCGCTGTTGAACTCCAGCACGAAGTCGTTCAGGAATATCGCGTTCTTCGGGCAGGAGCCTACGCATCCGCCGCAGTGCAGGCATTTGTTGAGATCCACTATCATCCGAAATCACTCCTTGGCGGGCTCGTCGGCCTGGTCCTCCTTGGGGACGATCAGGGCGGCGGCCAGCTCCTGGGCCTCCTTGGCGTGGGTCTTCTTCCACTCCTCCAGGGGGACCGAGAACTTCTCCTCGATCTCCTTCCTGAACTCCGGTCCGGAGTTGTAGGCGCAGAAGGGAATGACCCTGCAGTCGGGGGTCACGTAGTGCACGCCGCACCTCCTGACCCTCTCGATGTCGTAGTTGAACCCGTCCTGGAAATGCATCCCGGCGACGAGCATCATCTTCCACGAGAAGGCGGCGAGGGTGTCCTTGGACTTGTCGGACATGACGTCCTTGATGAGGTTCACGAAGGTCTTCTTGTTGAGGCCCTCGGGCATCTTGGACTCGTCCACGCAGCTGTTGAGCAGCTTCACGAGCTTGGCCACGTACAGCTTCTTGAATCTGGAGTTCTGGGCCTTGTTGTCGATCTCGAACAGGCCCTTGGAGAACCTCTCCACATCCACGAACCTGGGGAACGGCACGACGTTGCCCTTGTCGTCCTGGAACAGGTACGTCGCGATACCGCAGTGCGGGTGGGTGGTGAACGTGACCTTGTTCTGCCCGAGGATGATCGAGGCGAAGCTCGAGATCGGGGCGACGACGGGGACCGGGTACCAGTCGCTCTTCTGCGCGAACCCGGTCTGCTTCTCCACCGCATCGACGAGGTCGGGGAGGGTGAACCTTCCGGTGGCGACCTCCTCGTGGGTGACCCTGCCGGTGAAGGCGATGGGCTGGAAGTTGACGCCGCGGATGATGTCCGAGTTCTCGAATGCGAACTTGATGATGTCTCCGATGATATCGTCGTTCATGCCCTTCCCGACGACGGGGACCAGCACGACGGACGGGGACTTGAGGCCCTCGGCCTTGAGCTTCCTGCAGTTCTCGAGGACCCCGAGCTTCACGGCCATCATCTTGCGGCCGCGGGAGCGGAGGTAGATCTCGTCGGTGAGACCGTCGAACTGGAGGTAGATGGTGTTCAGCCCGGCCATCTTGGAGGCCTTGAGGAACTCGTAGTCCCTGGCGAACTTGATACCGTTGGAGGCCACCTGGACCTGGGCGAATCCCAGGGCCTTGGCGTCGGCGATGACGTCGACGAACCTGGGGTAGACGGTGGGCTCCCCTCCCGCGAACTGGATCGCGGTGCACTTGATGGGCTTCTCCGAGCGGAGGGCGACCATCATGTCGTGGACCTGCTCGAAGCTGGGCTCGTAGACGTACCCTGCATCGTTCGCGTTGGCGAAGCAGATGGGGCAGTTCATGTTGCACCTGTTGGTCAGATCCAGATTGGCGAGTCCGGTGCAGGAGAGCATGTCGATCCTCTCCCCGTCGATGACGATGTGGACGGTGTCGTCCCCATTCTCGACGGTCTGGTCCAGAGGGTTGTGGAGTCCGACCCCGTCGTATGCGAACTTCTCCGCCTTGTTGTACAGTTCCTCGTCGGCCCAGTACACATCGGAGAACTTACCGTGCTCGGGACAGGTCTTGTCCATCATCACCTTTCCGTCCTTGGCGTAAAGATCGGCTTCGAGGATCTTCCCGCACTCGGGACAGATAGAACGGGTCTTCTTCGGAAGGCCCTTCTTCAGCGCATAATTGGTTGCAGTCGCTGTCATGGTATGGGCGGGTCCACGCGGTACTGGTATAAAATGAGATTAGTGAAAAACCGCGTGCGCACGCGTGATACAGGGTCGGAAACAGCGCCGGGGAGGCCCTGGCACATTGTTAGATACCCCTCCGGGACGGTGCCCGTCGGGGAGGTGCCCCCGGTCGCCCGGGGGAAGTGATTTTCAGAGGTCGT
>CAVDQR010000165.1:1273-3255 GCA_963611065.1 Bacteroides ovatus | reverse complement strand
CATCAATATAGCTGTACCCAATATTATTCAACACTCCGAGCGACATCTGGCTCGGACCCGGATAATAAACAGGATCCTTCTCAAATTCCCGTATAATATGCTATTAATGACTGATTGAAAATCATTAAATACGTCTGAGCGCTACCTCGTATGTCCAGATAAGACCCGTGTGTGTCGGTTGCTGTTGAGTGGCCCATTGTACCCGCGGGCGATGGACAACCGAATCCTTCAAGCTGATAATCTGCAAATGTTTATCAATACACTATTGATTAGCTAAAATATGAGACGGATAGACCTCCACGGCCTGCCATTCGCGGACCTCCGCAAAGAGGACATGTACTACGTCGACAAGACCCTCCTCATCCGCGATATCCTCGAGACCGACGACCGCGGAGTCTACATGTTCACCCGTCCCCGCAGGTTCGGGAAGACCACCAACATCACCATGCTGGACGCGTTCTTCAACGTGAAGTACAAGGGCAACACGTGGTTCGAGGGGCTGGCGATATCCGACCATCCGGAATTCGAACAGTACAGGAACGCCTTCCCGGTCATCCGCATGAATCTGACCGGCACGAAGTCCGACGACTATGACGAGTACATCGACAGGATGCGCATCGCGGTCAGATACGCGTACGAACCGCACAGATACCTCCTGGAAGAACCGGACCCGGATCCGGCGCTGAGGGACAACTTCGAACACCTCGACAGAAGAGACATCCGGGAGGATCCCCTGTCATCATCCATCGAGCTCCTCTCATCGGAGATCGCCAGGATCAAGGGGGTCAGACCGGTCATCCTCATCGACGAGTACGATGCGGCTCTGACATATTCCTGCGGGAAGGAACCGCACGGGAGCATCCTCGGATTCCTGAAGGGTTTCCTGGAATCGTCCCTGAAGACCGACGGGGATGTGCAGATGGCCTACCTGACCGGGATCATGCCGATCCCCAAAGGGAGCATCCTATCGGACCTGAACGTGTCCGTGCACGGCATATCCTCCGAACTGGGCGACGAGAGGTTCGGATTCACCGCCGACGAGGTCAAAGAGGTCCTGGAGTACTACGGCGGGCGGAAGAAGTACAGGACGGTGAAGAAGCAGTACTGCGGATACCGCTTCGGGAACGCCGAGATGTACAGCCCGTACAGCATCATGAACTACGTCGCGATGGACTTCGAACCCGATCCGTACTGGATCGATTCGGGGAGCGACGTGCTCATCAAGCGTCTCCTTGAGACCCTGAACGACAGGAACTTCGCGGATGTCCTCGGGTTGGTTACCGGCGGAAGCATCGTCACGGGACTGGACAGCGGACCCGCCTACGGCGATCTGGAGAGTTCCGGCGGATACCTGTACGGCCTCATGGCGGTGACCGGATACCTCAGCGCGGTCCCCGCCGAGGATGAGCGGTACAGGATGTCCGTACCCAACGGGGAGGTCCGGGACGCCGTCGACAGGATGATGCGGAACATCTATCACGTCACGGATCACGCGTTCAACTGCTTCGACAGGGCCGTCCTGGAAGGGGATGCGGATGCGATGACGGAGGCGCTGAAGAAGGCGATGTCCGGCACGAGGTTCAAGGATCTGACCGATAACGCCTGCCAGGCGGTCATGCTGTCGATCATCCACAGGTTGTCCGGAACGTACAGGATCGGGACGGAATGCGTGAGAGGGGGCAGCGATGTGGACGTTGTCCTCAGGAGCAGAACCAGGTCGCGTCCGAACGTGATCCTCGGAATCAGGATCACCGATTCGGAGAAGAGGTTGGATGAAGAGGTCGACGGAGCGATGAGGCGGCTCCGTGAGCGGAATCACCGCACGGGCATGCCAGGCAGGGTCATACTCGTGGGGCTCGAGTTCTGGAAGAAGGTGCCCAGGGGCAGAATCGAGATCATCGACAACGGTCCCGACGAAGATCCCTCCCGACGCGGAACCTTTAATCCCGCCCATCGGAATCCCTTCCCTGCATGTCTCAGAT
>CAVDQR010000165.1:0-1263 GCA_963611065.1 Bacteroides ovatus | reverse complement strand
CGTCCAGCCGGCATGATTCCATCACCTTGGGTCTGATTCCGGCGATTATCCGCCGTTCATTCTGGCATCCCGATCCACCCGAGATCGAAAACACACGGAGATTCCGAATCCTTTAATCCCGCCCACCGGAATCCCTCCCACGCATGTCTCAGATCATCCTCAACCCGAACTGCAATTGCCCCAAGACCGAATGCCCCCGGCACGGGAACTGCATGGAATGCGTGGAGTTCCACAAGGCCGAGGGGAAGAAGATCCCGTTCTGCCTCAGGTTCATGATATCAGAGTAAAGCGAGCCATCTCCCGCACACCGCCCCGATGATGCAGAGGACGGAGTTCATCAGGATGTTGGCCCCGGCTTTCGCGTACGCCTCATCCACCAGCAGGTTGACTGTGTCGATCGAGAAAGTGGACATCGTGGTGTACGCGCCGAAGAACCCCGTGAACAGGAACGTCTTCCCGACCCCGTCGGAGTATATCCCGTACCTGAACATCAGGAACGATGCGACGATGCACCCGGTGATGTTCACTATGAACGTCGCCCACGGGAAGTCCGTCTCGACGGTCCGATAAACGGCGAACCTGCTCAGGGCGCCCAGCGCCCCTCCCGCGGCCACGGCGACGAACGGCATGACGGATCCCATGTCCATGGGCGGGACCATCGACCCGCCGTATATGCGGGTTTCGGACAGCCCCCGCCAAGTCTTTTACGGGCACAGCGATGGCGGTGCATGGATTTGACCGCCGAAGAGCAGAGGATACTCGACGGGGAGCAGGGGGAGAGCAAGCGGAAGGCCATGGAGCTGGTCACGGCGCTCGGGAAGATCTACGGCGCCGAGGACCTGATCGACATCACATCCGCGCATCTCTCGGGAGCTTCCTACAAGACGATAGGCGACGGGGGCCTGAAGTACCTCGAGGACATGGTCGCGGGCGGGGCGGAGGTCTCCGTGCCTTCGACCCTGAACCCCGTGGGCATGGACAGGGACCGCTGGAAGGAGATGCATATCACTCCGGAATTCGCGGAGAAGCAGCTCAGGATCATCGATCTCTATGGGAAGATGGGTGTCAGGAAGACGTGCTCGTGCACCCCGTACACCGGTGCGAACGTCCCCGCGATGGGGGACCATGTGGCGTGGGCGGAGAGCTCGGCGCTGTCTTTCGTCAACTCTTACATAGGAGCGAGGACCAACCGCGAGGGAGGTCCGGGTGCTCTGGCCGCCGCCATTCTTGGCAAGACGGCGAACTACGGCCTCCATCTGGATG
>CAVDQR010000164.1:0-3312 GCA_963611065.1 Bacteroides ovatus | reverse complement strand
GCCTTCACACGGCGGAGGTCGCCGGTTCGAATCCGGCTGGGTCCACCATCTCTTGTATTTTCGGCTTGCTTTTTCAAGGCGTTTATTTCATTTTCAGATGAAAATAAAATAAAACAAATAAAATAAAATGAAAAGCAGATAAACCAAATAAAAAATATGATTTTTCAAATGAAACAAATAAATAAAAAATAAACCATCCCGTATCATGGATTTCGATCTGAGTGTCCCCGAGGGGCTGGAGGTGGAATACAAGAAGGCCACGGACGCGGTTCCAAGGAGCTTCTGGGAAACATACTCCTCTTTCGCGAACACCAGCGGAGGGATCGTGGTGTTCGGGGTATCCGAAGAGGGCGGACTCCATGTGACCGGGGTGAATAACGCCTCCAAGGTCGTGGACGATCTGTGGAACATGCTCGCCAATCCTCAGAAGGTCAGCGCGAACATCCTCGTGGACGATGATGTCGAGGTAGTCAGAACGGACGGGAAGGACGTCATCGTGATCAGGATCCCGGAAGCGGACCGGCGTCTCAAGCCGATCTATCTGAACGGGAATATGACCGCCGGGACGTTCGTCAGGTACGGCCAGGGCGACCATCACTGCGACCGTTCCAGGCTGAACGAGATGATCCGCGATTCGCAGGATGTCCCCGCGGATGACGCTCCTCTGAGGGAGATACCGATCGAGGCCCTGGAATCGGATACCGTGGGCAGATACAGGACCAGGTTCGCATCGAAGAATCCCGGCAGTCCGTACAACACCATGTCGGATGTCGAGTTCCTGGAATTGCTTGGAGCGGTCGGAGAGGTCGACGGGGAGAAGCATCCGACCAGGGCGGGGGCGCTGATGTTCTGCAACAGCCTCTACATCGTGAAGGCCTTCCCCAACTATTTCCTGGATTACCGCGAGTTCAAGGACGAGGGGTCCGACTGGGTCGACCGCGTCTCCTCCATGAATCCCGGGAGGAACGACAACGTCTTCGATTTCTACAGCACGGTATCGGACAGGACCTGGAATTCGATGTCGGAGCCCCTGATGTTCAGCAGGGATCTGGTCAACAGGGACGATACGGACCTGCGGAAAGCCGTCAGGGAACTCATCATGAACGCGGTTCTCCACGCGGATTACCAGGGGGAGATGGGCGTAGTCATAGACAGGAGGCCCGACAGCATCACCATCTCCAACCCGGGGTTGTTCAGGATACCCGTGGGGGCGGCGATGAAAGGCGGTCAAAGCAATCCCCGGAATCCGACGATGTTCCGCATGTTCGGGCTGATAGGGCTCATCGAGAGGGCGGGCACGGGGGTCAACAGATCGATGGAGGGGGTGAGATCCTCGGGATTGAGCGAGCCCGTCATCGAACAGACCTACGAACCGTCCCGCACGACCGTGATCGTCAGTCTGAAGAGGTCCGTGAGTGTGAACGACGGCGGGGAGGAGGCGATCCTGAAGCTGATCAGAGCGGATGACGGGATCTCTCTGGACAGATTGTCCTCCGAGACGGGGATCTCCCGCAGCAGGGTCTACTCCATGACGAAGGCGCTGGTCGCCGAAGGCAGGCTGAAGAGGGAAGGGTCCAGTCGCGGAGGCAGATGGGTGATTCTCGACCGCGAGAAGGCCTGAAAAGCATCACGACTCGTCGATCGCGATGATGTGGCGCTCGCGGCTGATGTCGATGAGGTCCTGGAGCGTCATGTTGTCTATGACTCCGAGGATCGCGTCGTTGAGCTTCTCCCAGAGCGGGATGGTCATGCAGTCCGCGGACCTGGGGCAGGTGTTCTCCCCCGTCTCGAGGCACGCGACGGGGCTGAGCTGACCCTCGGTGATCCTCAGGATGGACCCGATGGTCGTCTCCGAGGGTTTCTTCGCGAGGTAGTATCCGCCCTGGGCTCCGCGCACGCTCCTGAGGAGTCCGGCGCGGGTGAGAAGGGCGCCGATCTGCTCCATGTACTTGAGCGAGATGTCCTGTCTGGTGGACACGTCCTTGAAGCTTACCGGCGAGTCGCCGCTGGCATTCACGGCTATGTCGAGCATGATGCGCAGCGCGTATCTCCCCCTCGTCGATATCTTCATGCCGGCCATATCCTACTAACACTATATGGTATCTGCGGATTCTGTGCCAGGTCGGCACGGATGCTTTAAGACGGCCCCGCGATACCCGAATCCATGGTTCAAGGGGCGGGCATCCTGACGGTATCCGTGAACGGGGAGCGGAGGACGTTCCCGACAGGCTCCACGGCGCTGGATGTCGTGGTGGGTCTCGGGTTCGACCCCTCGAGGGTCGCTGTGGAGATCGACGGTGCGATATGCCCCCGCGCCCGCGTCCCGACGACGGAGGTCGCCGACGGGTGCCGCATCGAGATAGTTTCGTTCGTGGGCGGCGGATGACGCCCGCCCGGAGGTCGCGACATGTCCGACGATTTGATCATTGGAGGCCGGAGGTTCCGTTCGAGGTTCATCCTCGGATCCGGCAAGTTCTCGCTCGACATGACCCGCAGGGTCATCGAGGAGGGAGGGGTGGAGATGGCCACCCTCGCCGTGAGGCGCGCGTGCGCCGGCGGGGAGGGGGATGTGCTGGACAGCATGCCGGAGGGCATCACCCTCCTGCCCAACACATCGGGCGCCAGGAGCGCCGAGGAGGCGGTCCGCATAGCGCTCCTCGCCAGGGAGCTGGGGTGCGGGGATTTCGTGAAGATCGAGATCATCCGCGACACCAGGTACCTCCTCCCGGACAACAGGGAGACCGTGAGGGCCGTCGGGATGCTGGCCGACGAGGGCTTCATCCCCATGCCGTACATGATGCCCGACCTGACCGCCGCGCGCGACATGGCGGATGCCGGGGCGGCGGCCGTGATGCCCCTGGGGGCGCCGATAGGGACCAACCGCGGACTCCTCACCAGGGATTTCATCAGGATGATGGTGGAGGAGCTCGACGTGCCCGTCATCGTGGATGCCGGGATCGGGAGGCCCTCGCAGGCGTGCGAGGCCATGGAGATCGGATGCGCCGCGGTGATGGCCAACACCGCCGTCGCCACCGCGGGGGATATCCCGTCCATGGCGAGGGCTTTCAGGCTCGCGATCGAGGCCGGCCGTCTGGCCTACCTCTCCGGCACGGGGAGGGTATTGGAGGGTCGCGCCGAGGCGTCCAGCCCGTTGACGGGCTTCCTGGAGCGATCAGATGGATCCCAAGTTTCCATGGATGGAGCCCACGGGCTCGGACATCGCCGACCGCGTGCTCGAAGCCGGGGAGGGATTCGATCCCGGCAGGTACACCGAGTCGGACGTCAGGCGTGCGATACGCTCCGAGCCGTCCG
>CAVDQR010000163.1:0-3328 GCA_963611065.1 Bacteroides ovatus | reverse complement strand
ATATGTCGGAGACGGAGAAACCCGAGGATGTCAGAATATCGCGGAGAGCGTCGGACGTCATGTCCGTGTAGCGGCGCCCGTCCCTCTCGCCCTCGAAATCCCCGCGCTTGAAGGAACAGAAGAATGTCCCTCCCGACCTGAGCGCCCTGCGGACCAGCGAGAACACATGGGGCAGATCGGCCGAGGGGACGTGGAGCAGCGACGAGCATGCCCATACGCCGTCGAACTCGTCCACCCACGGGATGTCGTCGAACCTCATCGGGACGACGTCGATGCCCAGACGCTCCTTGGCCACCCTGCGCATCCCCTCGGACCCGTCGGCAGGCAGGACGTCGAAGCCCATGTCCCTGAAGCGGAGCGTGTCCCTGCAGGACCCGCATCCGAGATCGAGGATCCTCGCACCTGCCGGGAGACGGGAAACGAACCTCTCGACCGAGGATGACACGTTCCTGTGGATAGTCCTGTCGAAATAGCCCTCGGGGTCGGCATCGTAGAATTCCAGGGTGCCCATGCCCGCGATACACCGATACGGGTATTTCGAATGGACGGTGCTCAGACCCTCTTCGCGAGGATCCTCTCGACGGCGGGGCCGATCCAATCCTCCTCGGACAGGGCGTGCTGGTGCATGTACGAGCCGATGCAGCTCCCTCTGACCAGTCCGTCCTTGGAATCGGCTATGCCCTTCCCGCGGACCACGTCGAATCCGTACGACGGCTTTCCTGCGGGGAAGACGTCGGAATAATGGTACTCGTGACCGCGCACCCTCCCCCTGAATGCAGGGTTGTTCGATGAGGCGTCGGCTATGACGTACGTCGGACCGTGCCTCACGCCCGTCATACGCGCCTCCGCATCGAAGATGCCCGCCATCGGGAATCTCGTGCCGTTCTTGTCCGTGATGGACGAGCACATCGTCATGAGGCCTCCGCATTCGCCTATGACGGTCCTGCCCTCATCGGCGGCTGTCTTCAGACCCTCGGCGAAATCCCTGTTCTCCGACAGACGGGATGCATGGAGCTCGGGATATCCCCCTCCGAGATAGTACAGGTCGGCGTCGGGCAATGCATCCCCATCCGTCGGACGGAAGGTCTCCACCCTGAACCCGGAGGCCTCCAGGCATTCGATGTTCTCCCTGTAGTAGAAGCAGAAAGAATCGTCCATGGGGACGGCGGCCTTCAGACCGCAGTCCCTCTCCGCATAGGGCGAGGAACACGGCAGATCGACGTCGACGGATTCGGCGATGTCCATCACCGCGTCGAGGTCCACGGGCTCGGTGAGCTCCTGCAACGGCGTTATCTCCCTCTCCGCGAAGGTCTTCAGCGTCTTCAGGCCGAGATACCTCTGCTCCAGCGCCTTGCCGGGGCTCTTCGGTATCATCCCCACGACCCTGATCCCGGGACAGTAGGTCTCGAAGGCCTTCTCCAGCTTCCTGGTGTGCTGCTCCCCGGACACGTTGTTCAGTATCACCCCGGCCACGCGGACCCCGGGATCGAAGGATGCGAACCCGTTGACAACGGCCGCTGCGCTGCGCGTGAGGGAACGTGCATCGACCACCAGGATGACCGGGAAGCCCAGGAGCTTGGCGAGATATGCGGTGGAACCGAGGTCGTCGTCGCCGGAGAATCCCTCGTACAGCCCGCGGACCCCTTCCACGACGCACAGATCCGCGTCCTTGGACGCGAATCCCGCGAGGTTGACTATCGTGGAGTCGTCCATGAGGAACGAATCCAGGTTCCTGGACGGTCTGCCTGTGGCGGCGGAATGGTACATCGGATCGATGAAATCCGGTCCGGCCTTGAACGCCTGCACCTTCATCGATTTGGACAGACGGGACATCAGGCCCGTCGTCACGGACGTCTTCCCGACCCCGCTGCCGGTCCCGGCGATGACCACTCCCTTCAAAGCAGCTCCCTCAGGGTGTCCGCCGTCTCCAGCGGTACGATGGAATGTGCTCCCATGACCATCGGATGGGACGATATCTCCCCGACGGCCCATTGGCATCCCATCGCGAGGTAGTTGGCGAGCTGCCTGGGCTGGTCGGTGATGAGGATGTCGTCCTCGGCCATGCCGGGATACGCGTGGCAGATCCCCAGGATGACTGTCAGATCGGGTTTGAACGCGTCCACCTCGGCCTTCATCCGCTCTCCGACGATGGCGTACTCGTCGAGTCCACCTACGATCCTGTCGATCTTCACATCGTGCGATCCCAGGTCGGCGAGGATCTCCTCGCAGTAGTTCCTGATCCTAGGGAGTCCTTTGGTCGGATCCAGGTTGGCCACGAACAGCGTCTCCCCTCCGAGGGCCTTCCTGGCGCGGTCCACGGCCTCGAACATGTCCGCGAAGCGGTACGCGAGCTCCTTCTTCGCATCCATGACGACGGCCACCTTCCCTCCTTTCGAAAGGATATCGGCGATCCTTCTGCAGACGTGGAGCTTCGTTGGGCTCACCGCGGGACGGATGTAGTCGCGCGACGCCATGCCGACGTTCTTCTCCAGCCTGGTGGCGGATTTCATCAAAGATATCTGGCGGGAGCACTCGTCGGAATCGATGATCCCGGCATCCCTCCCGGCCTCCAGGGCCTTGATGGCCCCGCGGGTGTTGTCCCCCATGCAGGCGTGGACGTCCACCGGGAAAGCGTTGGCGGAGATCCCGGCCTTCCTGATGGAGCTGGCCATGTCCTCGCCGATGATCATGCTGGCGCATGTCCCGATGACCGCCACGGTCTCCGGATGGAACTTCTCCTCCACCTGCTTCAGCGTATCGATGAGAGGTTCCGACGCTCCGAATATGAGGTCGTTGTCCCTCATGCCGGTGGTCACCACCCTCACATCCGCGTTCTCGAGAGGACGGGACGCCATGAACCCGCAGCCGGACGGCCCGTGCATCACGATGACGTCGACGTCCATGTCGCGCAATGTGTACATCGCCGCGACTATGGGGCTGGGGCGGGGGTGGATGACCGTCCTCACTGGTAGCCCTCCTTGATGAACTCGATAACGAGCTTCGAATCCGCAGGGATCTCGGGGCGCCTGCCGTCGCCGTCGGTGATCAGCAACGGCACTCCGTACTTCCCGACCTCCTCCGTGATGCCGCCGGCATCCATCTTGTCGCAGACCTTCCTGCTGACAGGATCCAGGATGGCTATCGCCCCTTCGAGGGCATCCATCTCATCCAGGCACTTCATGACCCTGGCGACGGACAACCTGGAGATCCCAGGGTTCCTCTCACGGATGACCGTGCGTCCGTCCGCATGGGCGATCTCCCCTCTCCCGGGCACCCCTTTGAATGATTCCAGAGAGGAGAGCACCGTTTCCTTGGATATGCCCATGGC
>CAVDQR010000162.1:0-3349 GCA_963611065.1 Bacteroides ovatus | reverse complement strand
CCAGACGGGACTTCATCCCGGACGAGTAGGTCCTCACGGGATTGTCGATGAACGCCCCGAGGTCCGCGTATTTCACTATCTTATCCACGCTGGCGGTGATCCTGTCGCGGGATATCCCGTACAGCTCTCCGCGGATGATTATGTTCTCCCTGCCCGTGAGGTCCGGGTGGAACCCCATGCTCAGCTCCAGGATGCTGGCGACTTTCCCCTCGACCTCCACCTCGCCCTCGTCGGGCTCCAGGATGCCGGACACCAGCTTCAGGAAGGTGCTCTTCCCCACGCCGTTGCGACCGATGACGCCGACGACCTCGCCCCGGTGTATATCCAGGCTCACATCGTGGAAGACGTTGTACTCCATCTTCTTCCGGTGGAAGCGCCTGGATGCCGGGTCGTCGATCATGAACGACTTGGACATGCCCTGCACGTGGATGACCACATCGTCCATCGCAGCACCTCCGGGAGCCTGTTCTTGTAGTGCTCGAACACGGCCCATCCGATGAAGAATGTGCCGAACGCCAGGACGAAGCAGATCAGGACCTGCGTCGGATCGGCTTCCCCGGTGAAGTAGAAGAGGTCCTGGAACACCTCGACGAAGTACGTGAACGGGTTGTACCACATCAGGGTGGCCAGCAACCCCTTCGCCTCGCTGGACAGGAAGAACGCCGGCGTGATCCAGACGATCAGCCGCATGAAGATGCCCATGAAATTGCCGAGGTCCGGTATGAACACGCACGCCGTCGACAGGAGGAACGAGCATCCCAGCCCGAACACGAACATCAGGAACAGCATCACCGGTATCATCAGCCCCCCGACCCAGTTCATGGGCTCCCCGTAGGACAGGATGACGATGACCACGACCAGGTACACCAGGACCACGGACAGCAGCTGCATCACGACGTCCGCTATCACCACGATCTCCCTCGGGAACTTCATCTTCGTGATGAACGTCGCGTTGTTCAGGATCGCCCTGCCCCTGAGGCAGCCGCTCATGAATGTCACGGGGAACATCCCCGCGCAGAGATAGATCCAGTAGTCCTCGATCGGATTCCTGCGGATGGCGGTGAACACGATGTACAGGATTATTATCGTCAGGATGGGGGCCACCATGTTCCATGCGAACCCCAGCGCGGTGCTCTTGTAGCGCCCGGCCGCGGACCGCTTTATCATGGCGCTGAGTATGACGCGGTTGTCGTAGATGTCGCGGAAGACGGACGCCATGTTGCCGAAGAACGATCTCCTCTCCTTCATCTCAGATCCTCCTCAGGTAGTTGAGTATCAGCAGTATCAGGATCAAGCATACCCCGATGCCGACCAGGTTCATCATGGGGAACGATCTCTCGCCGTAGTATTGGAACGTCACATTGCCGCTCACCGTACCCTGATCCTTCAGGGCGCCGCGGTAGCACTTGACGGTCACCTCCTGCATCCCCTCGCCCATGTCCAGCGAGTTCGTGGCCGTGACATCGGTCGAATCGATCTGCACGTACTCGAGGGAACCGCATGATTGGAACACGGACGCCCCCAGGGACCTCAGCGAAGCGGGGAGCACGATCTCCCTGATGGCGGTGCCGGAGAACGCGTAATCGCCGATCTCGAGCACCCCCTCGCCGACGGTGATGGACTCCAGCTGCGTGCAGTCCGAGAACGCGCCGTATCCGATCATCTGCACGCTGTCCCCCAGGGCGATGCTCTTCAGCGCGGGGCATCCGCTGAACGCCATGGAGTCGATCTTGACGACCGTCGACGGTAAGATCACTTCCTCCAGGCAGGGCATGCCCGACAGGGCGCCCGCGTCCACGGTGGTCATCCCGAACGGGATGGTGACCTTCCTCAGGGCGGAATGGCTGAACACATAGGGGCTTATCGTGTCCACGGACTCCACCGTCAGCTCTTCGAGCCCGCACGCGGCCGGGAACGCCAGCAGCACCTTGTACCGGCCGTTGGAGCCCAGCTCGTACAGGGCATGGTCCACGATGCCGAACTTGCGGTTGTCCGAGCTCAGGTCGAAATCGGCCAGGGAGGTGCAGCCGTTGAACGCCGACTCCCCCATGCTGGACACGGTGGATGGAATGTAAACGGTGGTCAGCGAACTGCAGTCCGAGAACGCGCTGTACCCTATGGTGGTCAGACCCTCCGGGATCACGACCGACTCCAGGCTGGTGCATCCGCTGAAGCCGTACTCCCCGATCTCCCTGAGGTGGCTTCCCCAGAAATACGCCTCCTTCAGATTCCCGCACCTCTGGAACGCGTAGGGCTCGATGAAGATCACGTTGAGGCCGATGTATACGGTCTCGATCCCGCCGGCATCGAGGAACGCCCCCGTGGCGATCACGCTCACGTCCTCGCTGACGTTGTAGCTGTCGCCCTGCTTGGCGGGAGGATAGCGGACCAGATTGTCGCTGTGCTTCTCGAAGAGCACGCCGTCCTCGCTCCAGTACGAATCGCTGGCGCTGTCGACCTCCAGATGCTCGATGTAGACCGACGAGAACGCCCGATCGGCTATGGTGTTCACCGTACTGGGGATGAATATGGACTTGGTCGCCTCTCCGCACGATTCCGAGGCGAATGCGAAATCATCGATCTTGACGACGGTCCAGGGGATGCCGTCGAACATGACGGATTCGGGTATCCGGACCTGGGACGGCGGGTCGTCGGGCGCGGTGTACTTGGAGAGGACCACCTCGCCGGGGGTCTCGATGGAATATGTGAAATCGCCGTCGGTGAACTTCGTCGATTCATCGGATTCGCCATCCCCGGCAACGGCCGGAGCGGACAAGACTATCAGGAACAATACTCCAGAAACCATCAATGCCGTCGGCCATTTCATGGACGAGCGCATCCGTGCGGGATAATTAAGTTTTGCAGACGTGTTCCACCGACCATGGGTCATCCGTTCTAATGACATTTCATGCCGAGATGGTGGACCGACTGAAAATCGAAAAAAATAGTATACCAAGGGCGTAAACGCCCTTGGGTTAAACCTAGTCACCTAGGCGGTGTTCTCTGACAACAAACGTGCTGTACGCGCGTTTGCCTGATGTGGATCAGAGCGATATCAACACCATATCGTTATTGCGAACCCTGTGTTCGTGGATTGTGCTTAATGCGCGTCTCTACGATCCTTGTCGTAGATTGTGCTTAATGCGCGTCTCTGCGAACCCTTTGCTCGTCGTGCTTCTGCGAACCTTGCCTGCTGTTGTCCGTTTCTGCTCTATGCGAACCCGGTGTTCGTGGATTGTGCTTAATGCGCGTCTCTGCGATCCTTGTCGTAGATTGTGCTTAATGCGCGTCTCCGCGAACCCTTTGCTCGTCGTGCTTCTGCGAACCTTGCCTGCAGCTTGCTCGTTGC
>CAVDQR010000161.1:0-3364 GCA_963611065.1 Bacteroides ovatus | reverse complement strand
CTTTTCAACCTCAAATTAGTTAGTTTTTTATAGAAGGTCATACATATAGAGGGCTAGTCAACCAGTGGTTAACAACCAGGAGATAACATGGACGACCTAGACATCCTGCTCTCGCTCGTGGAGAACCCCACAAGAAGGCGGATCCTCGAACGCATAGTGAGGGAGCCGAGCTATCCGCTGCAGCTCTCCAAGGAACTCGGAGTCAGCACGCAGGCGGTGGTGAAGAACCTCACCCTGATGGAGCAGTACGGGGTCGTCGAGAGAACCGATGTGAGGAGCGACATGGGTCCGAACAGGGCCCTGTACAGCCCGAGCACCGAGTTCACCCTGATCGTCGACATGAGGACCCACGTGTTCTCGGCGAAGCTGATCGGCTCGGAGGAGCCGACCGGAACGGCCGGGGGCGACATGGAGTCCAGGCTGGAGGAGATCGACAAGAGGATCGCCGAACTGGACCTGGAGAGGTCCCGTCTGCTGAGCGAGCGGAGCTCCATAACGGATGCGATGCGCGCGAAGGACGGAAAGGACGATGCGGACATGATGTCCATGAGAACGAACGAATGATCGAGGAGGTGTGTCGAGATATGACAGCTGACAAAGCGATAAAGGTCGCCGAGCTCAAGGCGGGCGAGACCGGCAGGGGGATAGTGAGACTTGACCCCGCGCTGATGGACGTGCTCGAGATCAGGGTCGGCGACATCATCCAGATAGACGGCAACAAGAAGACCGTCGCGAAGGTCCTGAGAGGGGCCCCCGAGGATGCGAACCTCGGGATCATACGCATGGACGGCTCCACCAGGCGCAACGCCGGGGTGGCGCTGGACGAGAGGGTGGCCATCAAGAAGGTCACCGCCAAGAACGCGGAGAAGATCACGTTCTCCCCCACCGAGCAGCTGAGGCTGCAGGGAGGGGAGGAGTACCTCAAGCAGGTCCTGGACGGGAGGGCCATCGCCAAGGGCGATACCATCACCCTCAACGTCATGGGCAACAAGATCGACCTGGTGGTCACGTCGTTCTCGCCTTCCGGCGAGGCGGTGATGATCTGCGGTACGACCGAGGTGAAGGTGTCCGACAAGCCCGCCGCCAACAAGGGCGACGTGCCGAAGGTGTCCTACGACGATATCGGAGGACTCGGGGACGCCGTCAAGAAGATCCGCGAGATGGTCGAGCTGCCGCTGAGGCATCCGGAACTGTTCAAGAGGCTGGGCGTCGAGGCTCCGAAGGGGGTGCTCCTGCACGGACCCCCCGGAACCGGGAAGACCATGCTGGCCAAGGCCGTCGCGGGGGAGACGAGCAGCAACTTCATCTCCATCGGCGGACCGGAGATCGTCAGCAAGTTCTACGGTGAATCCGAGGGCAAGCTGAGGGAGATCTTCAAGGAGGCCGAGGAGAACGCGCCGAGCATCATCTTCATCGACGAGATCGACTCCATCGCGCCGAAGCGCGAGGAGGTCACCGGCGAGGAGGAGCGCAGGATCGTGGCCCAGCTGCTGTCCCTGATGGACGGCCTGACCTCGAGAGGGAAAGTAGTCGTCATCGGTGCGACCAACAGGCCCAACTCCATCGACGAGGCGCTGAGGAGGCCCGGGAGGTTCGACAGGGAGATCGAGATCGGCATCCCCGACAGGGACGGCAGACACGAGATCCTGCAGATCCACACCCGCGGCATGCCCCTGGCGGACGACGTCGACCTGGACTGGCTCGCGGACAAGACCCACGGGTACTCCGGAGCGGACCTGTCCGCCCTGACCAAGGAGGCGGCCATGGCCGCCCTGAGGCGCGTGCTGCCCGATGTCGATCTGGAGGCCGAGGAGATCCCCAGGGAGGTCCTGAACAGGATCTCGGTCACGAAGGACGACTTCAAGGCCGCCCTGAGGGACATGCAGCCGTCCACCATGCGCGAGGTGCTCATCGAGAAGCCCAACGTCAGGTGGGAGGACATCGGAGCCCTGGAGGAGGCGAAGCAGGAGCTGAAGGAGGCCGTGGAGTGGCCGCTGAAGTACGGCAAGGTGTTCGAGCACATGAGCGCCAAGCCGCCCAAGGGCATACTCCTCTACGGACCGCCCGGAACGGGTAAGACCATGCTCGCGAAAGCCGTCGCCACGGAATCCGAGGCGAACTTCATCGCGGTGAAGGGGCCGGAGTTCCTCAACAAGTGGGTCGGCGAATCCGAGAAAGCGGTGCGCGAGACGTTCAGGAAGGCCAGGCAGGCATCCCCCTGCGTGATCTTCATGGACGAGATCGACTCCATCGCACCCGAGAGGGGCAAGGGCAACGGAGGCGACGACGGCGTCACCGAGAGGGTGATCTCCCAGATGCTGACCGAGATGGACGGGCTTGAGAGCCTGAACAACGTCGTGGTGATCGCGGCGACCAACCGTCCCGACATCATGGACCCGGCGCTGCTGAGGCCCGGCAGGTTCGACAAGTCGATCCTCATCGGTCCCCCGGACGAGGCGTCCAGGGAATCGATCTTCGGCATACACACCAAGGGCAAGCCCCTGGCGGACGAGGTCGACCTGAAGGCCCTGGCCGGAAGGACCGAGGGATGCACCGGAGCGGACATCGCCGCCATCTGCAACGAAGCGGTGATGAACGCGGTGAGGCGCCTGATCGCCAAGGGCAAGGAACCCACCGACGAGGAGATCCAGGCGTGCAAGGTCGACAACGAGGACTTCGACGAGGCCCTCGACAAGTTCGGTCCGAAGAAGAGGGCCGAGCTCTCGCATTACGGTTCGGAGGCCTGAACGGCCTCGGGAAACATCTTACCCCTCCCTCCGGGAGGGGTGAACACGACTGAATGAGGTGATGAAGATGAGTGCAGCAGATGACATTTGGAACGACCTCTTCGGAGGGTTCGACAGGCTGAACAGGAGGATCGAGGACATGTTCTCCCAGATGGATGTGTCCGGCCCGGACGTGAAGACGTACGGCTACACCATGTGGCAGGGACCCGACGGGGTCAGGCACGTCAAGGAGTTCGGGAACTCCGGCAGCAGGATGGGGGCCATCGGCCCCGCGGATGCGAAGGAACCGTTCACCGACGTCTCCGAGGAGGAGAAGGTGGTGAGGGCGGTCGCCGAGATACCCGGGGCGGAGAAGCAGGACATCTCCCTCTCGTGCACCGGGAACGCGCTCACGATCAAAGTGGGCACCCCCGGCAGGGAGTTCGAGAAGACCCTGGCCCTGCCCTGCGACGTCGACGTGGATTCCGCGAAGGCGTCCTACAACAACGGACTCCTGGAGGTCACGATGGACAAGGTGTCCCCGTCGGCCGAAGGGAAGAGGATCGACATCGAATGATGCCTGAGAACCCCGCGGGCCCCTTCACGGGGGCTCCGCGGGTAAGGAGAATTGGAGGAAT
>CAVDQR010000160.1:0-3380 GCA_963611065.1 Bacteroides ovatus | reverse complement strand
TGCCGCAAAGCCCCGTGACATCTGCCACATACGCTCCGCTGCAGTATCCGATGGCGATGGTGCTCACGGGCCAGGACACCTTGGAGTTCACATAGTAGTTGTCGATGTAGTAGACATCGACCTCCTCGGAGGCCAGTATCCTCTCCAGATACTCTATGTCGTCCTCGTCCACCCTGCCGTCGCCGTTGGCATCGGCCAGAACGGTCATCCTGTTGGTGCCGTCCAGGATCCCGCGGATGTAGTCCACGTCGAAGGCGTCGATGCGGTCGTCCTCGTCCGCGTTGCCGTAGACCCACAGCCTGGAAGAGCTGTCGGGGAAATCGGATTCCGCCACGGTGCTCCCTACGATGGAGCCGGGGCCGCTCCGCCCGCCGTCGTCTCCTCCGGGAAGGAGGATGACGGCGGCGGATGCTATGATTATGAATGCTACGAAAACCGCCAGCGCGACGCGCCCGTCGGGCTTCCGGCGCGATGCCTTCGCCTCGGGTACGTCTGCCTTATCCGGCCTGCGGATCCTCATGGACGGCGCGGCCTTCTCCTCGGATGCCGAGGGGAGCATGGCGACGTGCTTCACGCCGCCTATGTCCATGACCTTGGCATCCACGCCGTAGACCGAGCGGATGTTGTCTTCGGTGAGGACCTCGTCGACGGAGCCGTCGGCGTAGATCCGGCCTCCGCTCATCAGCAGGACGCGGTCGGCGTATGCGGCGGTGATGTTCAGGTCGTGGCAGACCATCAGCACGATCACGCCGTTCTCCCTGGCGTACTGCCTCAGGAGGCCCATGACCTCCATCTGGTAGCGCACGTCCAGGTTCGACGTGGGCTCGTCGAGTATCAGCACCTTGGACTCCTGCACCATCCCGCGGGCGATCATCGCCCTCTGGAGCTGCCCCTGGCTCAGCTCCCTGATGTCGCGGTCGGACAGGTCCTCCAGGGACATGGCCCTGAGCGCATCCTCGACGATGTCCATGTCCTCGACGGAGGTCGTCCATCCGGCGTGCGGATGGCGCCCCATCAGGACCGCTTCCGCAACCGTCATCGAGAACACGTTCGAAACCGTGTTCGGGACGTAGGCCATCTCGCAGGCGACCTCCGGGAGGCTCATGGATGCAACGTCCTTCCCGTCCAGGAGCACGCGCCCGGAGGCGGGCTTCAGGAGCTTGTTGATGCACTTGACGAGCGTGGTCTTCCCGACCCCGTTGGGGCCCAATACGCAGACCAGCTCCGGCTTGTCGATCGTGACGGAGATGTCCGAGAGGACCTTCTCTCCCCCGTATCCGAAGGACAGGCCCTGCAGCTCGATGACCGTCAGGACCACACCTCCTTGCTGCTGCGAAGGATCAGATACATGAACAGGGGGCCTCCGATGCATGCGGTGATGACCCCCACGGGAAGGATCGTGGGCGCGGCTATGGTCCTGGCGACCATGTCCGATGCCAGGAGCAGCACCGATCCGAATATGCCGGCTGCCGGGATGAGGTACCTGTTGTCGGCGCCGATCACCAGCCTGGCGATGTGCGGGGACACCAGCCCCACGAACCCGATGACTCCCGTGAAGCTGACGACGGATGCCGCCACCAGCGTTATGACCAGGAGCATTATGAGCCTCTGGCGGTCCACGTCGACCCCCAGGGTCTTGGCGCTGTCGTCTCCGATGCCCATGACGTTCAGCCTGTTGGCCATGTACTGCACGTAGAGGGATCCGGCCACGGCAACGATGAGCACGAGGACGAGCTCGCCCATGTCTATGGAGTCCAGCGTCCCGACCGTCCACTTGTACACGGTCGCGAGGTCCTCCGGGTCGGCCACGAGCATGAACAGCTGCGTCATGGCGTTGAACAGGTACATCAGGGAGATCCCGCAGAGGATCATCATGGTCGGAGTGGCGCGCCTGAACCTGCTCAGGAACAGTATGACCATCGCAGGGATTATCGCGAACACGAAGGCGTTGATGATTATCCCGCCGCCCGAGATCAGCTCCACTCCGAGTATTATCGCGAGAGCGGCTCCGAATCCCGCTCCGGATGAGATCCCCATGGTGTAAGGGTCGGCGAGGGGGTTCTTCATCATGCTCTGCATGACGGTCCCGCAGACGGCCAGCGCGAATCCGCAGACTATCGCTCCGAGGATGCGGGGCAGCCTCAGGTCGAGGACGATGTGCGCCACGGTCTTGTCGGGCTGCGATTGCCCGGTGATGGCGTTCCATATCGTCGTGTAGACCTCGGACGGGCTGACAGGGTACGACCCCAGCATCGCGGAGTACGTTGCGAGGACGATGCAGACCGCCAGGCATATCAGGATGAAGATGACCTTCCTCCTGACGGAGCCCAGGTACGATGCCCTGAACCCTCCCGATGCGTGCGAGTCCGCCGTCCGCCTCATGTTTGGCGGATGGCTCGTGCGTATATTAGTGTTACGAATTTTTATTTAGTATGTTGTCAATCGCATGCCGATGAATCCTCTCCGGAACCACTGGGACGTCCGCTCTGCCGAGTACAACGACTTCGTCGTCAAGGGATATTCGAACATGAGGGAGCGCCGTGCCTGGCAAGACCACTTCGCCTCCATCCTGGGGGATGAGAAGCTGAGGATCCTGGACGTGGGGTGCGGCCCCGGGATCGTGTCCATGCAGCTTGCGGACCTCGGACATGACGTGACATCCGTGGACTTCTCCGAGAGGATGCTGGAGTTCGCCAGGAAGAACGCCGCCGACAACGGCCTGTCCATCGATTTCCGCCACGGAGATGCCATGTCATTGGAGTTCGAGGACGATTCGTTCGATGCCGTGGTCAGCGACTACATGCTCTGGACCGTTCCGGATCCGGAGAAGGCCGTGTCCGAGTGGTTCAGGGTGCTGAAGCCCGGCCGTGTGCTCGCCTACACCGACGGGGACTGGTTCCACGACGAGCTGTCCACTCCGTTCAGGAACAGGGTGTCGGAGCACTTCGTCCGCAAGGACCACAAAGGCATGGAGAGATGCGAGAGCAGCGACTCTTCGCTGGACCACCTGTGGTCTGCGGATGCTGTCCGCCCCCGCGACGACGTCAGGATGCTGGAGGATGCGGGATTCCGGGACATCCGTGTGATCGAGAACGTCCAGAAGAAGGTCCTGCACGGGAAGAGGTACCTGGCGTACGGCTTCACCAACAACCACTTCACTGTGACGGCCACGAAACCACGCCACGAGACATCTTGATCAAGACATTCGGTGTCCGAATCAAGCCAAATCGGATTCTAATCACGCCAATAATCGAGACAATCACGCCAAACGGTTGTCTCGATTCCATCAGACGTTCACGGTCCAGGTGCTCTTGCGGTTGTTGCCTTCGCGCGTCAGAGAGCCCGATCCGATCAGCTCCCCTATGGTCCTGCTGACAGTC
>CAVDQR010000159.1:0-3405 GCA_963611065.1 Bacteroides ovatus | reverse complement strand
GATCGGAAAGAGGAGAATCCGCCTATCCGACGAATGGTGTACTCGCCGGGATGATGCGCTCCGCGGGGATGTGCGGAACCGATTGTAGAGGATTGGACTGGGTGTTCCGCGCATGCGAATCCATGAACCTCCCGACCCCCGAAGTGAGGATCGGACCTTCATTCACCAGGGTCACGCTGTTCGGAGGAGAACCTTCCGATTCCTGCACGCCCGTTCGAGTGTCCCATGAACTCCGGACGAACCCCTAATATATCCCGCCCTGTTCGGTAGTATATGAATGGACTGACCTCGCAAGAGGTGGCCGAACGCAAGGCCCAGGGACTCGTCAACGATGCCGAGGTCCGCACAAGCCGTACCTACACGGACATCTTCGTGAAGAACGCGTTCACTCCGTTCAACATCGTTCTTTTCATCCTCGGTATCCTGCTCCTGGTCTGCAGGGAGCCGGTCAGCGCCGTCTCGGCCACGGGGATCATCATAGTCAACATACTGATCTCCACGATCCAGGAGATGCGCGCCAAGCGCAGGCTCGACAAGATCACCCTTCTCACCAGACCGAAGGTCACCGTCCTCCGCGACGGCGAGGAGAAGGAGATCGACCAGAGCGAGGTCGTCAAGGACGACATCGTGATCCTGAAGGCGGGCGACCAGGCCGTCGTGGACGGGATCATAGAGGAATGCAGGTCGCTGGAGATGGACGAATCGCTCCTGACCGGCGAATCCAGCACGGTCAGGAAGAAGGCCGGGGACACGATCTATTCCGGATCCAACTGCGTAACCGGACAGGCGTACTACAGGGTCACCGAATTCGGCATGGACTCCTACGCGTCCAAGATGCTAAGCAGCGCCAGGGAGTTCACCTCCAAGAGGACGCCGCTGCAGATCGAGACCGGGACCGTCACCAAGTTCCTGATGGCCATCGCCGCCGTACTGTTCCTCCTCACCATCATCAAATCGATCTTCATAGACTCCAGCATCGCCCAGACCCTCGAGGTCTTCGTGCTCTGTCTCGACGTTGTCCCCATAGCGCTGTTCCTGCTGATCACCCTGACGTACATGATCGCGGCCATGCGCATGGCCGATTCCGGGGTGCTCCTGCAGAGGTCCGGCTCCGTCGAATCCATCAGCCATGTGGATACCGTCTGCATGGACAAGACCGGGACGATAACCACCAACAAGCTCCGCTTCGAGGAGGCGAGGGACCTGGTCCCCTCCGACGAAGCATCGCATCTCATCGCCCTGTTCGCCTCCGCCACCGGGAGCAGGAACAGGACCGTCGAGGCCCTGACGGAGCATTACGGCACCGTCGATGCCGAACTCGTCGAGGAGATCCAGTTCTCCTCCGAGAGGAAGTACAGCGCCGTCCGCGTGAAGGACGGGGACGGGGAGGTCGTCCTCTACATGGGCGCATGGACCTCGCTGTCCTCCCATGTCAGGACGGACGAGGACATCCCCGGAATCATCGAGACCGAATCCAGGAAGGGGCTCAGGACCATCCTCGTCTGCAGGGGCGCCGATGCCCCGCTCTACGGGGCGGACGGCGAACCCGTGCTCAATGACATGACGCCGGTCTCGATCGTCTCCATAAGGGACGAGGTCAGGCCCGACTGCCGCGAGACCATCCAGGTGTTCCTGGACAACGGCATGGATCTGAAGGTCATCTCCGGCGACGACCCGGTGACCGTGGATTCCCTGTTCAGCATCGCCGGCATACCGGGCGAGAGGAGGATAGTCTCCGGTCCCGAGCTCGATGCCATGGATCCCGAGCAATTCAAGGAGGCCGCCCTCGGATGCAACATCTTCGGCAGGATGAAGCCGGAGAACAAGGAGCGCGTCATCGAGGCCCTGAAATCGGAAGGGCGCTACGTCGCCATGATAGGGGACGGGGTCAACGACGTCAAGTCCCTCAAGACGGCCCAGGTCGGCATCTCGCTCCAATCCGGGGCCGGTGCGGCGCGCGGGGTCTCCGACATGGTCCTGGTGGACGACAACTTCTCCGCCCTCCCCAAGGCGCTCGTCGAAGGGAGACGCACGGTATCGGGCATGAGGGACATCCTGAAGCTGTACCTCACCCGCAACTTCACCCTCGCGATGCTCTTCATCGTGCTGTTCATCTTCTTCGGGAACATCCCGATGCTCCCGATCCAGAACACGTTCTACGCGTTCATCTCCGTGTCCGTCATGGCGTTCTTCATGACGATCTTCGCCAAGCCGGACGAGAACAAGGAATTGATTCTCCCGGATGTCCTGCGGTACTGCATCCCGTCGTCGATAATGATCGCGGTGTTCGCGCTCCTGGTCTACGGGATCACATGGTACTGCGTCGGCAACGGGATAATCGACCTCGGCGACATCGATGTCGGACACTACGCCTGGCACGGCTCCGGGGCCTGCGAGGTGGCCGCCAGGACTGCGATGGTGCTGTTCGTGTCCATAGCCGGGCTCTTCCAGATATTCATCATCTGCCCCAGGTGGAAGTTCATATCCGTCGACGGCAGGACCAACAAGAGCCTCGTGCCCGCCCTGATCACCCTGCTGATCATCGGACTGGTCACCGCGATGTTCCTCTACTGCCCGGTGGTCGCGACCGACCTCGTCGGTCTGGTCCCGCTCCCGCTGGAGGGTTATCTGTTCGTCATCGCGATGATCGCCGTCCTCCTGGTGCTGGAGGTGTTCGTCCTGAGGGTTAACGTCTTCAGGCACCTCATCGAGAAGTTCGAGGCGTACTACATGAAGAAGCTGGAAGAGGAGTACAGCAAGGGGGACGTCTCCGTCGTGGAGGACGGGCCCCTCCTGAACTTCGGCAAGGACTGAACTCAGGGCAGATAGCGGCCGCCCCTGTTCAGGGCGATCATCAGGTACGACGCCATCCTCGCATCCGACAGGGCGCGGTGGTCCTGGACCCCGTGTATCCCCGCCGGATCCCCTTCCACGATCTGCGCGTAGGCGTAGTCCAGCTTCGGATACTTGTAATCGCATCCGTAGTACTCGCTGGGGATCTTGCAGACGTCCTTCGCGGCCTTCATGATGTCCATGCACTCGACGAACCATCCGCGCATGGACCAGGGCTCCTCGTAGAGGAACTTGCCGAAGTCGTATCCCGTGTTGTAGGCGGTCACGGCCTGCTTGCGGAGGATGCGGCGCACATCGGCGATGACGTCGAGGGCGCGGGGCGCCTCCTCGACCATGTCGAGGGTCATGTCGGTGTTCTCGAAGATCCACGCGTTGCGGAGATAGTCGTCCCATTCGGACGTGTCGTAGCCGAGGACAGATGAATACAGGTCCTCGACGGTCCCGTCGGTCAGCGACACCTTGCAGATGCCGACGTCCACGACGAGGTCCCTAGGAGCCCCTTTGAGGCCCGTGGTCTCCGTGTCCAGGACGAGGACCCATTCAGGCGACGGG
>CAVDQR010000158.1:0-3407 GCA_963611065.1 Bacteroides ovatus | reverse complement strand
TGATCAAACAGAGGACATCAGAAAGCATGTATCTGAGAAAGAGCCGTTCGATCCGTACATCCTTCGTATGCTGAAGGATTGCTACCGCCAATATCTGATAATCGGTAGCATGCCCAAGCCAGTCAGCGTATCTCTTGAAAAGAACGGTCTTGCCCCGGTTTTCGAATCCCAGGATGATATCATAAACGGATACAGAAAGGACATGATCGCCTATACAAGAGGGGGAATCCGTATCAATGTCCAGCGCATGTTCGAATTGATACCTGACGAGCTGTCTCGGGTGAACAAGAGATTCTACTTCAAAGACATAGAAGACAGGAACAACGTGGGCATCCGCGAATACCAGGAGCCTGTAGATTGGTTAGACGGGTCAGGGTATGTCAACATATGCCATAGGCTGAACAGCATCGAGCGCCCTCTGAAAAGTCACGGGAGTTCATCCATCTTCAAGATGTATCTGATGGATACCGGATTGCTTGTGAACATGTACGGCAACAGCACCGAAGTGGCCATGTCCGATGATGACACATCGGTCAACGAGGGGGCCATCACAGAGAACTCGGTATGCGAAATGCTCACAAAATGCGGAATCCGCCCGTTCTATTACGAGAAGCCTGCAGAGGTCGAAGTGGATTTCATCGCCGAGATCGGCAAGGACCTGTGCGCAATAGAAGTCAAATCCGGGAAGAAGCGCAGGGCGAAGTCCCTGAAGAAGCTCATGGCGCTGGAATCCGGAAAGAACATCACCAGATGGATCAAGTTCGAGTACTCCAACATCATGGTCACCGAGGACGGAGTGGAGCATTATCCGCTGTTCTGCGCCGCATTCGCGGACTCGCTGTCCGAGGTTCCGGAGATCAAGCTACTGAGAGCCGACCCGGATGCGATCATATCTCCGGATCGCGGATCCTGACATCGGCAACGTAATGGGACACCGACGGGGCGAAGGACTTCACCTCGCGGATGTTCAGGATCTCGTGATCGGAGCAGTTCTTGGAGAAGACCTCCTCGATCCTATCCCTGTACTCGCTCACGTAGAACGTGTCATGATAATGAACGATCCCGCCGGGCCTGATCATCCTCATGGCCGTCGGCATGAACTCCGAGGTGGTCTGCACATAGCCCATGAGGATCCTGTCGGCGAACCCCCTTCCCAGGAGGTCCCTGTTGTCCGCGAGTATCGGGATGACCACGTCGGAGACCTCGTTGTCGATGATGTTCCTGCACAGGAACCTGTATGAATCCGGGTTCTTCTCGCAGGCGAACACCCTCCTGGCGCCGGAGAACTTGGCCAACGGCAGAGTGAAGTACCCTATGCCGGCGAACATGTCCACCACGGTCTCCCCGGTGCAGTCCAGCTTCCTCATGCGCATGCGCTCGTCCGTGTTCCCGGAGGCGTACATCACCTTGGTGACGTCGAATCCGTAGCGTATCCCGTTCTCCAGACGGACGGACATCGTGTCCGTTCCGTAGATCACGTCCATGCTGGGCCTGCGGAACTCTCCCGAAACGCCTCTGACATCGGCGCATACGGTCTTTGCCCCCAGGACTTCGGCATAGGCCTTCCCGATGATGTCGGAGTACGGGGCGCAGCGCGGATCCATCTTCACTATCACTATGTCTCCGACGAACTCCCAGCGGTCGGGTATGATGTCCGCTAAGCCAGGATATTGTGACAGGGCCTCGCGGATCCTCTCCTGAGGGCTCCTGCGGTCCAGGGTGTGGGCCTCGCCCTCGACGGTCTCGTAGCCTTCGGATGCAACGGCATCCACGAACTCGGGCAGTATGGGGACGTAACGGAACGAGCCGTCCTTGGATATCTTGGCATGCAGATCGACCATCCCGGAGTCCATGAGCCTCCTGATGACCGGCCCGGCAGCATCGCTCGGGAGCTTGACGAAGGTGACTCTCTTCAGAATATGCACCTCATCGCAAGCGGCATAGCGGCCAATGCGGCCCCCGGATGGCGCATCATGCGCCCCACGACGGCCGACGGGCGGTCGATCTCCAGATCGTCCAAAACAGAGCGGACGTCCTCCCTCGAAGCGTACTTCCCTGCGGCGTCCAGGTCTGCGTCGTCCATGCGGAGGAGCATCCTCCTCAGCCTGTATCCTCTGCTCAGCTCCTTCCCGAACCCCTGCTCGAACATCTTCTGGTACCTCCCCAGGCTCTTGGCGGACAGGTCGTCCGAATCCAAGGCGGAGCCGGCGACATCCGCCAGCATGCCCGCGGCAGACAGCCCGGGATACAGTCCGCCTCCGGACACCGGTTTGACCTGTGCGGCGGCATCCCCGACTATCATGCAACGGTCCCCGGCCATCTTCGGCCTGGGGCCCAGGGGGATCTTCCCGCACTGCATCGATACCACCCTGTCCTCCGCGCCCATGCTCTTCAGGAGCTTCTTCAGATAGGGCATGGGAGGGCCGGCTGACCAAGACGTGCACAGTCCTGCACGGACGGTGTCCCCGCAGGGGATCTCCCATGTGAAGAAGCCGGGCGCCCATTCCGATCCGAGATGCGCTCTGAACAGGTCGTCATGCTCCGGCCTCATCGAGACCTCAGCCTGGATTCCCCTCAGGTACTCGACGGGGGCGTTGCCGCCCAGAGAATCCGCTATGCCCGAGGTGTGCCCCTCGGCCCCGATCAGGAGCCTCGCCTCGATGTCCCCCGAAGAGGCCGATACCTTCACCGGGCCGCCGACCGAGTGCGAGAGGTACTTGGTGCCGAATGAGTACTCCGCACCGGCGTCCATTGCGGCCTCGGCCATGAGCGAGTCCAGCTGATGCCTGTCTATCGTCCTAGCCTTGGGATCGCGGGAACGGACGGTCACGGAGCTCCCGTCGGGGAAGAACACCTCCGCGCCGTGGATGGTTGAAAGTATGTCCGGCTTCACGCCGGACAGTTTGATGACATCGTCGGTGACCAGCCCGGCGCATTGCACCGGAGCCCCCGACACAGGATGGTCCTCCAGCACCAGGACGTCATGGTCCGGTGCCAGGAGGGCCGCGGCGCGGCTGCCTGCGGGACCTCCGCCCGCGATGACCGCGTCGCGCATCCGCTCAGCTCTTCTTGGACTTCTCGTAGTCCGCGATGAACTTCTGGATCCCCTCATCGGTCTTGGGGTGCTTGACCATGAGCTTGAGGGTGTCGTAGGGGATGGTCGCGATGTCGCATCCGGTCAGGGCCGCGTCGAGGACGTGGGCGGGACCGCGGATGGATGCCGCGATGACCTCGGTCTCGATGCCGTAGTTGGCGAAGATCGTCATGATCTCGGCGACGAGGTCGGATCCGTACTGCCCGATGTCGTCCAGGCGCCCGATGAAGGGCGAGACGAAGGACGCTCCGGCCTTGGCGGCCAGGAGGGCCTGCAGGGGCGAGAAGATCAGGGTGACGTTGACCCTGATGCC
>CAVDQR010000157.1:0-3438 GCA_963611065.1 Bacteroides ovatus | reverse complement strand
CCTTCCCGTTGTCCATGTCCTCGAAATGGGTGTTGGACCTGACCCTGAGCTTCCCGCGTCCGGTCTCGTAGGCGGAGCGTATGCCCGAGAGGCCGTAGATGGTGCCTCCGGTGGGGAAATCGGGGCCTTTGATGAACTGCATCAGGTCCGAGAGCATGCAGTCGGGGTTGTCCACCGTGTAGACGATGGCGTCGCACACCTCGCGCAGGTTGTGCGGGGGCATCTTGGTGGCCATTCCGACGGCGATACCGTCCGACCCGTTCACCAGCAGGTTCGGGAACTTCGACGGCAGGACGGTCGGCTCTTTCAGAGAGCCGTCGTAGTTGTCCATCATGTCGACGGTGTCCTTGTCCAGGTCAGCCAAGAGATCGCTGGCCACCTTGGACATCCTGGCCTCGGTGTAACGCATGGCCGCCGGCGGGTCCCCGTCCACGGAACCGAAGTTACCCTGCCCGTCCACCAGGGGGTACCTCAGGGAGAACGGCTGGGCCATCCTGACCATGGAGTCGTACGCCGCGGTGTCTCCGTGGGGGTGGTACTTACCCAGGACCTCTCCCACCACGGTCGCGGACTTCTTGTGGGGCCTGTTGTAGACCAGCCCGAGCTCGGACATGGCGTACATGATTTTCCTGTGGACAGGCTTGAGGCCGTCCCTGACGTCAGGGAGCGCACGGCCGACGATGACGCTCATGGAGTAGTCGATGTACGAGCGGTGCATCTCCTTCTCGATGGGCTGCATTATGAGCTTCTTCTCTCCGTCCATGGTATCACACATCCAGGTTGACTACCTCGTGGGCATGCTCGATTATGTACTCCCTGCGGGGCTCCACATCATCGCCCATCAGCACGGAGAACAGCTGGTCGGCGATCATCCCGTCCTCGATGGTCACTTTCTTCATTATCCTGGTCTCGGGGTTCATGGTGGTCTCCCACAGCTGCTGCGGGTTCATCTCTCCCAGACCCTTGTACCTGGAGACGTTCGCGCCCTGTCCCAGCTCGGCCATGGCGGCGGTCATCTCCTCGTCGTTGTAGGCGTAGATCTGCTTCTTGCCCTTGTAGACCCTGTAGAGCGGGGGCATGGCTATGTACACGTGCCCGGCCTCGATCAGGGGCTTCATCTGCCTGTAGAACAGCGTCAGGAGCAGAGTCCCGATGTGCGCCCCGTCCACATCCGCATCGGTCATGATGACCACGTTGTGGTAGCGGATCTTGGTCACGTCGAACTCCTTCCCTATGCCGCCTCCGATGGCGATGGCGAGGTTCTTGATCTCCTCGTGGTCCAGGAGCTTGTCCGGCCTGGCCTTCTCCACGTTGAGGATCTTCCCTCTCAGGGGGAGGATCGCCTGGAACGCGCGGTCGCGCCCCTGCTTGGCGCTGCCTCCTGCGGACTCTCCCTCCACGATGTACAGCTCGCACAGCGAGGGGTCCTTCTCGGAGCAATCGGCCAGCTTCCCGGGGAGGCTTGTGGTCTCCAGGACGGATTTCCTGCGGGTGGCGTCCCTGGCCTTCCTGGCGGCCTCGCGGCCCTCGTATGCGGAGATGGCCTTCTTGAGTATGACCTGCGCCACGGAGGGGTTCTCCAGGAGGTACTCCGCCAGCTTGTCGTTCATGAGCCCGGACACGGCGCCCTGGGCGATGCTGCTCCCCAGCTTGGCCTTGGTCTGGCCCTCGAACTGGGGCTCGGCCATCTTGATGCTGACGATCGCCGTGAGCCCCTCCCTGACATCGGTCCCCTCCAGGGTGGTGTCCTTGAGGAGGTTGTTCGCCTTCCCGTAGTCGTTGATCGTCTTGGTGAGGGCGGTCCTGAACCCGGTCAGGTGCGTTCCGCCTTCGGGGGTGAAGATGGTGTTGACGAAGGAGTCGATCTCCTCGTTGTAGCCGTCGGTGTACTGCAGCGCGATGTCGATGGCGATGCCGTTCCTCTCGCCGGAGAACCTGATGGGCGTGGGGTGGAGAGGCGTCTTGGACCTGTTCAGGTACTGGACGAACTCGGACACTCCGCCGTCGTAATGGAACCTCTCCTTCCTGCCTGTGCGGAGGTCCTCGAAGTTGATGGTGGCCTCGGTGTTCAGGAACGCCTGGTTGCGGAACCTGTTCTGCAGGGTGGTGTAGTCGAAGTCCACCGTCTCGAACATGGTGGCGTCGGGCCAGAAGGTGATCCTGGTCCCGTGCTGGTCGGACTCGCCGATGACCTCCACGGGCCCGTCGGGGACTCCGATGTGGTAGGTCTGCCTCCAGACCTTGCCCTCCCTGTAGACGATCGCCTCGAGCCTCTCGGAGAGCGCGTTGACGACAGAGACTCCCACTCCGTGGAGACCTCCGGAGACCTTGTAGCTGTTCTGGTTGAACTTCCCTCCGGCGTGGAGGTCCGTCAGGCACATCTCCAGGGCCGACTTGCCCTCTTCGTGGTTGATCCCCGTGGGGATACCCCTTCCGTCGTCGAGGACCGATATGGAGCCGTCCTGGTTGATCGTGACGTCGACCTCGGTGGCATATCCCGCCATGACCTCGTCGATACCGTTGTCCACGACCTCGTAGACCATGTGGTGGAGTCCGCGCGCGTCCGTGGACCCGATGTACATGCCGGGCCTCTTGCGGACCGCCTCCAATCCTTTCAGTGCCACGATGCTGTCTGCATCGTAGTCATTGGGCTGTTGTGTGTTCCCATCCAATGCAATCGCCTTCTATTGCTTCCCCTATAATATATTATTATATATACGCGCGCACGCGGGCGCACACGCGCGACTCGAGACGGACAGAACAGTGGCGTATGATACCTATTGAGTGCTTTTCACGATCGGACAACGCCCCTTTGATACCGCGTTTTGTACCCCGCTTACCGTCTCCCGATCATGACAATGGCTGCATTCTCGGCCAGGATGGACACGGAACTGAAGGATGAGTTCGAGAAGACGTGCTGGACACCCTCGTCGCCAGGTCCGCGCTCGTGAAAGGCTACGACGTCCGCAGATACGTGATCTGCTCCAAGGCAGGGTTCGAGGAGGGCCTGAAGAAGAGGGACGTGCTCCTCCTGACCCTCGGAGACATGCTGGAAGAGGCCATCTGAGATAGAATCTTAATAAGCGGTTCCAGCCAATACAGGCACGATTCACAATGAGCACCATCATGGACGTCGCGCGCAGAGGGGAGGTCACCCCTCTGATGAAGCAGATCGCAGAGAAGGAGAAGGTCAGCCCCGAGTTCATCAGGAACGGGATCGCGTCCGGCCGCATATGCGCCCCCCACAACCCCGTCCACGGCGCCGAGCCGGCGGCCATCGGAGAAGGGCTGTCCGTGAAGATCAACGTCAACCTCGGCACGTCCAGGGACATCGTGGACCTGGATGCCGAGATGGAGAAGCTGAAGGTCGCCGTGAAGTACGGCGCCGACGCGGTCATGGACCTGAGCACCGGCGGCGACATCGACGCCATAAGGGCC
>CAVDQR010000156.1:506-3498 GCA_963611065.1 Bacteroides ovatus | reverse complement strand
GGCCTAGTCCGATGAGGAAGACGAAGGCGATGCCCCAGAAATATGAGTTGACATGGCCCACACCCTCCATCACTGAGTCGAATAGCGACATTTCATTAGCTCCCATTCGTGCAGGGACCCGTTCAATGACCGCGACCCGGCGCTTTGGATGGTGTGGCCCACGTAGTATATCTTAATTAAAACTTTTGTAGCCTTAAATGTCTGATATAAGACATAACACCGTCAAACGTCTAGTTTTCATGCAGTTCAATAGATGAAATGATAAAAACACATCAAAACAGCGTGTTGATGTCGGTATTGCAATGACATTGTGTGTCATGGTCCGGAACACGGGGGGCGAGCGGATCGGGGCATGGATGAACCATCATGATCTTCGATGGACGATTGCATGCGCGGTCCCCGATCCGCACCCCGCTCCTTCAGGTCCGGGCCGCTCCGTCGCCGTCCTTCTCCGGGACCACGTTCTTCACGACCAGGGCGCAGACGATGGCCACTACGGACAGGATGCATCCTACGATCATCGCGGCATCGAAGCTGCCCCACATGGCATCCTCGGCGACGCTCGCGGCGGTGGCCGACCCGATCCCGGACTGGAAGACGACCGAATACAGGACGACTCCGAGGGATGCGGCCGTGTAGTTGACCTCCAGCAGGAACGTCGCGGCATCGGCCTGGTTCTCCGTGTCCGCATGATGGATCAGCGCGGTGGCGAGGCCTGTTCCGGCGAAGGCCATGGAGCATCCCATGACCGCCAGGCCTATCAGCAGGAGAGGCAGGTCGCCCGGCGGGACGACCACGATGAATATCACGCAGAACACCAGGCGCCCGACCCCCGCCAGGACCGATGGCAGCTTGCATCCGCGGGTGTCGCACCATCTCCCGACGGGCACGGACAGGATTATCGCGAAGATGGATGCCACCGACAGCAGCAGCCCCGAATCGGTCACGCTGTACCCCCCGCAGACCTGCAGGAAGTAAGGGAGGACGTACTGCGTTCCCATGATGACCATGCAGGTCATCGTGAACGCCAGGGCGAGCAGCTGGAAGTCGCGGCGCCTCAGCATATCGGTGGAGATCAGGGCGAAATCGGGCTGCCTGGACATCCTGTAGGCCAGGACGATCAGGAAGACGGCTCCGACCGCTCCGCACACGGCCACCGAGGCCATGGGCATCGCCGATCCGACAAGGTTCTGGATGCATACGATCGCGGAACCGATCCCGAACACCGCCAGGATGCTGCTCAGGAAATCCGGGTTCCCGGCCCTGTCGTATCCTTCGTCCTTCGGCAGGGCCCTGAGGGCCAGGACGGCGGCGATGATCCCGAACGGGATGTTGATCAGGAATATCCAGCGCCAGTCCAGCGCGGAGGTCACGAACCCCCCGACCGAGGGGCCGAGGACGATGGAGACTCCCGAAGCGACGGCCAGGACGCCCAGTCCCAGCCCCTTCTTGTCTGCCGGCAGGAACCGGGCGATGAGCACGGGGACCGCCGCGGTCATGAGCGCGGCACCGATCCCCTGGACCAGCCTGAACACCACGAGGGATGCGAAGCTCCCCGAAAGTCCGCAGGCCACCGACGAGACGGTGAACACCACGATCCCCCAGAAGAACACCCTCTTCACCGTTCCGTTCTTGGCGAGCTTCGCCAGAGGGAGCAGGAGGGCCGCCAGGGCGATCACGTAGGTCAGCGTGATCCACGACGTGTCGCCCACGGAGACGTCCAGCTCCCCGGATATGGTGGGGAGGGCCACGGAGACTATGGAAGCGTCCAGGCCGTCCAGTATCGTCGACAGCGCGAGCAGCGCCAGGAGCAGGCACAGGCCGTGGCCGTTCTCCGTTCTATCCATGTGATCATCTCTTGATGCCGTACAGCATGCCGTTGCCGATGGACGGGGGGATCCCCGCATCGAACCCCATCACGCTCATGACGGTCTCTGCTGCAACGGCCCCGTAGGGAAGGCTCTGATACGCTTCCGGCACGATGAAGACGGGCCCGCCTCTCCTGACCTGGTTCATGCACACCATCATCTGGCGGAAACGGTCCGTGAGCGTGGACGGTCCGCATTCAGCGAATATGGCGCCGTCATAGATGTCGAACCCGTCGGGCGACCTGCGCTTCCCGTACTGCAGGACTGTTATCCCATCGTCCTTCACGATGGCGAACCTGCGCGAGAGGGGGAGCATCGCGGCGAGCGTCTCCACATCGGTCTGCAGGGGCACGCCCTCCGCTTTGTTGTCCACGGCGAACAGCATGTCGAAGTAGCGCTCCTCCATCAGGCGCAGGAGCTCGTAGTCCCTCTTCAGCTTCCCGTAGTCCTCGTTGGTCAGCCTGATGAAGAACGGCGAGGTCTCCAGATCGATGGTGCGCGGGTACTCCTGCATCCCGGTCCCGCCGAAGTACACTATCTCCCTGTATGATTCCAGGTGCCTCACGAGCTCGAAGAACGGGCCGAGGTCAGCCTTCACGTCCCTGGGGACGATGGAGAACTTGAACATGGCGGATTTGCGGGGGCGGTAGGGGGTCAGCATGTAGCTGTCGAAGAACGCGGGCTCCAGCAGAGACCTGAGGGTGACGTTGGTCATGTGGCTGCCGAAGACCTCGTCCAGGTACTCGCGGGTGAGGTTTCCTCCCATGACCCTGGCGTTGGTCTCGATCAGGACCGGGCCCTTCTCATCCACCTTGATCTCGTTGTGGCAGAACCCGTTCTTCATGTCCACGGCGTCGAGGACCTTGTAATCGTATTGGAGTATGTCCTGCATCCCGGGCACGAGGCGGTCCACGAGGATGCACGTGTCGTACACGAGCACTCCGTCGTCCTGGACGATCTTCTCGTACCTCCAGATGTCGGAGATCTTGTGCTTCCCGTCGATGCTGATGCTGTTGACGATGTACTCCGTGCCTCCGATGTACTCCTGCATCAGGATGGGGGAGTCCGAGGAGCCCCACATGTTGTACATGCTCTGCATGAGCCCGAAGTGCTCGAGGCATGAT
>CAVDQR010000156.1:0-411 GCA_963611065.1 Bacteroides ovatus | reverse complement strand
GTTGTATATGCCCTGCATGAGCCTGAAGTGCTCGAGGCATGCTTCGAGGGAATCGCAGATCTTGAGGCCGACGGTGCCGCCGCTCTCGGAGAACTTCAGGACGGCTTTGGTCAGGGCATTGCCGTTCCAGAACCTCTCGACATCCTCTTCGGAAGAGACGATTGCGGATTCGATGCGCCTGATGCCAGCTTTCCCCAGGGCCTCGTACATCCCCTCCTTGGTGCAGCGCATGTACGTGGTGTCCGGATCGTTGCCTCTGAGCCCGAGGGCCTTGTTCAGCCTGTCCGCCAGGCGGACGCCCGTCTCGGATCCCGGGACCACGCAGACGATGTCGTATCCTTTCAGATGGCCGACGAGGTCGTCCAGCGACCATTCCTTCTGCGCTTGGATGAAGTCCGCCTTGTCCCCGAT
>CAVDQR010000155.1:1560-3501 GCA_963611065.1 Bacteroides ovatus | reverse complement strand
GAGGGCAGGAGCACGAACGTGTTGCGGATCACGGCGGGGGCATGGCGGTTCCGCAATAAATCCATCGGCACCGTTATCATCCCGCGGGGTCTTAGCATCCCCACGCAGGCGGATCGGTCCGTCTGGAGGTCACCGCGATGTACAAGATGCTCCTCGTCAGCGACGATTCCGGTTTCATGGTCCTGTCGCAGAAATTCATCCCCTTCATCGACTCGTCGGCGAAGGTCCTGCCCGAAGGCTCCGTGGAATCCGCCATGAAGTGCATGGAGACCGACAGCATCGACGCCGTCGTATTCGACCACACCGATGGGAACGACATCCGCGACATGATCCGCGCCATGGACCGCGCGGGGAAGCTGATCCCGATCGTCCTGGTATCGAAGATCGCCACCAAGGAGATCCTGGCGCTGGCGATCAACGAGAGGATCGAGGGTTTCGTGGACAGGAGCGCCGTCGAACCGCTCGAGTACTTCAAGGAGATCTGCCACCGCGCGATCATCGCCGCCGAGCGCAGCCGCGTCGGGGCGGACCGCAACGTCAACGAGAGGCGTCTGGAGGCCATGGTCCAGATGGCCAAGATGAACGACAGGGACTTCTCCGAGATCGTCAACTACGCGCTGGAGAACGCCGTCGAGCTGACCAAGAGCGAAGCGGGGTTCGTCGCCAGCTACGACAGGGACCGCAGGGTCCTGAGGATGCTGGCATGGTCGAAGGGCGCCATGAAGCGCTGCGACATCACCAACTACCCCGTGGAGTTCCAATTGGATACCACCGGGGTGTGGGGGGACCCGATACGCAACGGGAAGTCCGTCATAATCAATAATTACGAGGGGGACCGCAGGCTCCTGAAGAAGGGCGTCCCCGAGGGGCACATGCGCCTGAGCCGCCTTCTCCTGGTCCCGCTGTTCGCGCAGGACGGGGGGATCGTGGGAACCGCCGGTGTCGCCAACAAGTCGGAGGAGTACACGGCGTCCGACGAGACCCAATTGAATCTCCTCATGGGGGAGGTCTTCCTCACATTCGCGAAGCGCGAGGAGCTCAAGAGGGCCACCGCTCCGGCGCAGGTCGTCCGCGAGCTGACCGAGGTCGGCACCATGGGGATAGCGTTCGTCACCATCGACATGGACCTGGCGTTCCTGAACAGGTCGGGCACGACCATCCTGGGCGTCGATCCGGCGGCGCAGCTCCCCATCAAGGCCGACGAGGTCGGCACGGCGCAGATGCAGACCATCCTGGACCTGGTCAACCGCCTCCGCACCCACGGGGGACCGTCCCTGAAGGGGGCGGTCACGGCCAGGGTGGGTCAGCGCAACAGGAGCTACTCCGTCACGGTCTACAGCACCGCCGGCCTGGGGGACATGCATCCCGGATTCACCGTGTTCATGGAGGACGTCACCGACATGAAGAGGATGGACGAGACCGCGTCCCGCGTGAAGGAGCATGTATCGATCCTCGAAGGGCCGGTGCTGGACAGCCTCGTGCAGGTCCGTCCGGACCTGGATGCGGCCTGCGGGCAGATCCCGGAGGAGCACAGGGGGGCCGTCGAGAGGCTGAGCGAGACGATCTCGTTCATGTCCGACTACCGCAACGTGGGCCTGATGCCCGCCATCTGGATCGACCTGGAGGACGCCGCCCGCTCGGCGAAGAACAAGGTGCTCCCGGCCGACGTCAAGGTCAACATCCGCACCAACGGCATCAAGGTCCTGGCGGACCCGGCCTTCCCGTCCGTGTTCAGGCATCTGTTCCAGAACACCATGGACCACGGGCGGTTCGCCAACGAGATCGACATCAGGTGCAGCATCACCGACGGGAGCCTGACCATCGTCTACGAGGACAACGGGTCCGGTGTGGATCCCGCGGTCAGGAACAGGATGTTCGACATGGTCTACGAGGGGAAGTTCGGGATGTTCCTGGTCTACAACATCGTGTCCATGTCCGGAT
>CAVDQR010000155.1:0-1468 GCA_963611065.1 Bacteroides ovatus | reverse complement strand
GCCTTCTCCGCATACGTCCTGGCGCGCTGTTCGGAATCCTCGAGCGCGGTCTCGAAGCTGTCGTAGTCGAATTTCCCCAGCTTGGAGAACGCTTGGAACCTCTTCTCCGACCCGATGGATTCCGGACGGACCAGGACGGTGACCGTCTCCGATACCGACGATGAGATGGCGCCGATGGCGTTCCCGACGTCGGAGTTCTCGTGGATCATCACCTCGGTGCCGAACACCTCCCCGACCCACGGCATGTACGCCCTCACCGGGGCGCCGATGCCGATGATGGGCTTGGTGACCCTGATCGAGCAGGCGTAGTCCCTCCCGGCCCTGCGGGAGACGGCCTTCGCGAGCAGGTCCTCCCCGGCCCTGCCGAGGTTCACGGATCCCGTCTCCTCGGAGAGCAGCTCCTTCATCAGTTCGGTGCAGAGCTTGGTCCTGATCATGTCCTTGCAGGTCAGGAGGAACGAATCGGCGTCGGTCCCGACGCCCCTCGCGAGATACCCGGCCACGCTCTTCGACGCCTCGGCATCGTATTCGACGTAATCGCCGGAGGCGTGGAGCACATCCGTCGGGGTGAATCCGATCCTCTGGACCAGACCGAGGCCTTCCAGCCTGCGGACACCAAGGGTGAACGGGTGGACCCCGAGGATCTCCCCCGCCCTGTCGAGCGTCATCGGCTCCTCCGAGAGGACCTCCAGGAGGTTGAGCTCCAGCGACGAGAAGTCCCTGTCGTTCCTGGGCATGCGGAGGGTCCTGAAGAACTCCGATCCGAGGGCCACGGTGTCCTCGTTCTGCATGGAGTACATGCGGGGGGACTCGCCGTCGAGTTTCGAGATCGCCTCGGCCACGGACGGCCACTGTCTCGCCGCGAAGCACACCGGGCACACCCTGAGCGGAGCGAGCCTGACCTCCCTGCCTAGGACGAGTATGCGGCTGTCGCCCCCGATCCCGGAGGTGGATATCTCTGCGGCCATGACCCTGGTGCGGGTCCCGCCTATGGTGGCCCCTTCGGGTTCCAATCTCGGCCTGCCGTTGCGCAGGATCCCTATGTCGGTGGTGGTCCCGCCCATGTCCATGACAATGGCGTCCTTCATCCCGGTCATGCGCATGGCGCCGATGAGGCTGGCGGCGGGACCGGACATGACGGTCTCCACGGGCTTCCTCTTCGCCTCGGCCTCCCCCATCATGGATCCGTCGCCGCGCACCATCATGAGGGGCGCGGAGATCCCGTACTCGGACATGACCTTCTTCACGGACTCCATCAGATCGGCGATCACGGGGATCAGGCGCGCGTTCATCACGCAGGTCGCGGCCCTCTCGCTGAATCCGAGGCCGGACGACAGGTCGTGACCGCACACGGCGGGGATGCCCAGCATCCCCGAGACCATGTCGCGTACGCGGTCCTCGTGCTCCGGGTTGCGCACGGCCAGGTATCCGGCGATGGCGACGCCGTCCACCCTTCCTTCGACGGACC
>CAVDQR010000154.1:0-3508 GCA_963611065.1 Bacteroides ovatus | reverse complement strand
CCCTGTCCGTCGACAGTGACCTTGACGCCGGTGTTGACGGTCAGGGTGGCTCCGGCGCTCACGGTGAAGGTGGCCCCGTTCTTGATGTTCATGTCGCCGTTGACCTCGGCGATGACGCCTGCGGCGACGTCCTGGTCCTCGGTGATGTCACCGCTGAAATAAGCGATGTCCGCCGCATCGGAATCGGCGGGCAGTGCTACGGCGAAGGCGCATACGACCATCGCGAGCACGGCAGCGAGGGCGAGGCATTTGCCTCTGTTGGCTTTCATTCCAGTTGTAATCATGTATAATCTCCTCCAATCTTTGTAGGCCTTTCGAAACCCGTACCGAGTTTCGAAAAGCCACACGATTCATACAGGAAAGTTTGCAAATCTCGGAAATCTACAGGACCTCATCCATTCCCAGACGATTCTCGGAACATGGCTCTGGATCCCGGTGAACCTAAGACAAAACGGCATTCTACCGATTTCGGATATAAAGTTATTGTATTGATACCAAGGATTGTACGAGGGGATTTCAGACCACCGTGTTGGCGGTCTTCGATATGTGGCGATCGGTGATGTCCCAAGATCTGCACCTCGAAGGCGCGGTCGCTCAACCGTCACCAACTTTCCGGTCACCCGGTCCGTCGATCTTCGATGACGGGGCGGTACAGGCGCCCGACGATGTACGTCGCGGCGAAGGCGCACAGGATGCCGACGATCGCACCGGCGATCACGTCGGTGGGCCAGTGGACGCCGAGGTAGATCCTCGACAGCCCGACGAGGCAGGCGAATGCAACGGCGGCGATCCCGGCGCGCCTGTCCTTCAGGAGGATGCATGTGGCGGCGGCGAACGACGACGCCGTGTGGCCGGACGGGAACGATGCGGTGGTCGGAGGATCGACCACGAGCGTCAGGTCCAGGACCTCGAAGGGTCTCGGACGGTCGACCAGGGGCTTCAGGAGCAGGTCGGTGACGATGTACGCCATCGCTATGGCGACGATGACGGCGATCCCCGTCGACCTCCAGCTCTTGGAACAGGTCATCACGAACGCGAGGATGAACCACAGGGCGGCGTGTGTCGCAAGCAGCGTGATCGTCACCATCGGACCGTCGAGGAGCGGCGACGCTCCCCGGATCCATTCGATGACCCCCGCCTCGGACATACCGGCGGGATTGCGCCCATCGGATATCATGGGTGCGGAGAAAGGGGCGGCGTCCGGAGGAGAAACCCTTCAAGGGATGGGCGGAGTTGCCGACGAATAGCGTCAGCGAGAGTCGGCAAGTCCGCTCATCCACGGGACTGAACACGCACCGGCCACCTGCACGGCCGTATCTGGTGCATGCTTCGCCCCACCGCAGATGTATCGCTACATCTCCTCCGGGACACCATGTTGGTTCAGGTTTGAGCTTGTTTCCTATGGTTGTAGTATTCGGACACCAGCGGTCTGTAGCCGCGGTCCCTCATCATCTCGTAGGGGACCTCGTCGTAGTTCCTCTTGTTGTGCCTCCCGGTGGCGACGTAGCGGATCCAGTCCTGGAAGTACCGATCTATCTCGTGGAGGCTATCGGTCGTCGTTATCGCGGAGAAGTACCATGCGCTCCACGACAGTTCGCCGCTCTCGTATCCGTAGAAGCGGCGGTTGTACTCGCGGATGAGGGCCTTGATGGTCCCTCCGACCGGCGCGTCCTTCCTCAGCATCCATCTGCGGATGGACCTCGCCGACCTGCGGATCTTCCCCTTCATCTTCCTGACGCTGTTGCCGCTGATGTCTATGCCCGCGGCGGATATCCTGAATCCGAGGAACTCGAACGGCTGGCCGGGTTGGAAGAAGACCTCCTTGTCGGGATTCATCTCCAGCCCGCGGGATTCGATCATCCCCGTGAGGATTTCCCTGTATCCGAGCATCTCCTCCTCGGAATCGGCCAGGATCAGGATGTCGTCGGCGTATCTCATGTACGTGCAGCCGAGGGATCCGAAGTGCGCGTCCACGTCCTTGAGGTAGTAGTTGGCGAGGAAAGCGGAGACCGGGATCCCGGCCATGACCCCTTTCCTCTCTTCGATCTCCTCCCCTCTGAAGACGACCTTCGGTTCGGAGAGGATGGTTTCGAACATCGCGTAGAGCCTGTCGTCCGACAGGTCCTCCTTCAGTTCGGGCAGCAACCTGTCGACATCTATGCTGTTGAAGTAGTTGTGGACGTCCGCCTTGAACCCCCATTTGGAGCTCAGATTAGGCGTCTTGAACAGTCTCCTGGCATCATCGCCCGCATGGACGTTGCGACGGAAGGAGTACAGGTCCGGGGAGAACAGTCCGTCGTACGAGCAGAGCTGGTCGGCGACGATCCTCAGTGCCATCATCTCGTTCTCCTCGAATTGGTAGACGGTCCTCTTCTTCCCGGTGCGGTTCTTGGCGATCAGCTTCTTCTTCGGGACCGAGAAGCGGTGTTCCCCCCTGGAGATCGCTTCGCAGACCGCGCGGCATTCCGGATCCAGGCGCATCCTGTCGAAGCGCGCGATATCGGGATCGTACGGGTCGAAGGACTCCTTCCTCGCTATGTAGGCCTCCCAGACCCGATCGTCGTTGATGCGGTCGAGCAGGGAGCATCCGGGACCGTCTGTATCCGTCATGCGTTCTCTTCGCTCCGATTGCACAATGTAATTTCTATACTTTTATTTATATTTTTCTATTATATAATGTGAATTAAAGATAGTTTGAAATAATAGATGATTAATTATATCTCGTGCTGATTGAATTCAAGGTCGGAAATTTCCTTTCATTCAAAGAAGTCCAGACCCTGAGGATGGCCCATGTTCTCGATGATGGGAAGGAGGGGACGTCGTTCGGGAAGCCTTCGGACAGGATGTTCATCTACGGGGCCAACGGGTCCGGCAAGAGCAATCTGATCAAGGCCATGGCGTTCGCCAGGGACATCGTCCTGTACGGCAGGAGCGATATCTCCGCCTCGACGTTCCGGAAGAGGTCCGGGCACTCGTATTTCGAGTACGTCATCGAGATCGACGGCACGGTATATTCCTACGGATTCGAGATCAATCCGAGGACCCTGGATCCGAAGAGCGAATGGCTGTACATCCTCGGAGGAGACGGGGACAAATGTCTCTACGAGAACGAGATCGACGATCCGGAGAAGCGGTACTCGGTCGTGAAACGCGGGGAGTTGCTGCTTGATTCGCCGGGTTCGCCGACGTTCTACGAGAGGGGGCTGCTGTTCGTCCCGCATCTCAGGCAGATCCCGAGGCAGAGCCCCGTCCACGAGCATGCGCGGAAAGTCTTGGGATGGTTCAGCGATTCGCTCTTCATAGAGAACAGCAGGATGCGCGACGAGGTCGTACCCGTATCCGGGGATTTTTTCAGCGGATTGGGGGACAGGCTGGCGGATTTCGATACCGGCATCACGGGCATCTCCGAGGAGCCGTTCGTCAACACCGACATCCCGGAGAACCTGGTCAGGCGCATCCCCGGCAGAGGGGCGCTGGGTCGGGACGGGGATTATCTCGTCATAGTCGT
>CAVDQR010000153.1:2265-3530 GCA_963611065.1 Bacteroides ovatus | reverse complement strand
GAACTCGGATCCCATAACGGCGAAGCCCCTCTGCCAGAGGCACGGCGACAGATGGCTCGTCCAGAACAGGCCCATGCGCTGCATGACGTCCGAGGAGCTGGACTCCGCATACGGATCGGATTTCGAGAACGCCGTCCACCCCTACTACGCCAAGCAGGGCAAGGTCAAGGCGATGGAGACCGTCAGGAACTCCATCACCACCCATCGCGGGTGCTACGGCAACTGCTCCTTCTGCGCCATAGCCGCCCATCAGGGCACCACCGTCGTGTCCCGTTCCAAGGAGTCCATCCTCGCAGAGGTCGGGAGGATGGCCTCGAAGAAGGGTTTCAACGGCGTCATCCAGGACGTCGGGGGACCGACGGCCAACATGTACGGCATCGAATGCAGGAAGAAGTGCACCGTGGGCAGATGCGAGGACAGGAGATGCCTGGACGGTCCCTGCCCCAAGCTGGGGATAGACCATTCGGCCCAGATCGACCTCCTGCGCTCCATATCGGACGTCGACGGGGTCCGGAGGGTGTTCGTGAACTCCGGGATAAGGCACGACATGATCGTCGCCGACAGGCGGAAGGGCGACGAGTACCTCGATATGCTCGTATCGAAGCACGTCTCCGGTCAGATGAAGATCGCCCCGGAGCATGTTTGCGACGACGTCCTGAAGCTCATGGGTAAGCCCGGATGCGACGTCCTCCGCAGATTCAAGGGCATGTTCGACTCCTCCTGCAGGCGTCTCGGCAGGGACGAGTACCTCACGTACTACTTCATCGCGGCCCATCCCGGCTGCACCGACGACGACATGCGCGAGCTCGGCAGGTTCTGCCGCGACGAATTGAGGATATCCCCGGAGCAGGTTCAGGTGTTCACACCCACCCCGTCCACTTATTCCACGGCGATGTGGTGGTGCGGCACCGATTCCAAGGGGAGGCCGGTGAAGGTCGAGCGCTCGATCCAGAGGCGTCAGCATCAGAAGGAGCTGGTGGTGGGGAAGGGTGGACGCCGAACTCTCCGAGCTCCTCACCAGGGCATGCTCCCGGTACGTCGACCGCGTCGACGCCGATTTCGTACGCAAGAAGGACTTCTTCTACGCCTGGGCGATAAGGAACGGCACCGCCACCGTTCAGATCTCCGACTATCTCCAGGGGGCTCCCGAAGACGTCCTGTCCGATTTCGGGGAGATGGTCGTCAGACGCGCCAAGAATCTCCCTTGGGACGAGCCGCAGTCCCTGATGGACTTCGTCTCCACGGACGAATTCATCGTCTCCAGA
>CAVDQR010000153.1:0-2255 GCA_963611065.1 Bacteroides ovatus | reverse complement strand
CGCCCCGTTTTCATACGCAGGAGCAAGAACCTGTTACGCACAGACAGGGGCGAGCACGCCTTCCTCCCCGATTCCGTCCAGAGGCTGATCGATTCCGGTCTCCTGGAGCCTTCCGATGTGGACAATTCTTGGTTCTCCTGGACCCGCAGGGACAACCTCAGGCGGGTGGGGTTCTGCGCGACGATGTTCCGCGTGGTGGGGATATCGTCCGTTCTGGATTCCCCCGACATCCCCGACGAGGTCCTGGACTACGTGGTGTACCACGAATGCCTCCACCTGAGGCAGGGGTACCGTCCGTCGCATCGCGTCCACGATGTCGAGTTCCGCAGATGGGAGCGCACCTATCCGGGCTGGGAGGATTGCGAGAAGGTCCTCCGCTCCCTCTCCCTCTCCGTCCGAGGGGGATATCTACCATGACCCCATCGGGGTCTCATGGAGCAGCGGGGATTCATTTTCCACGGAACGGACGGAGAGGTCGAACTCTCCATCGAACAGGTCAGGGAACTGGCCGCCAAGGACGATCCCGAGGGTCTCTACGCGCTTTCGATGGCCTACCTCTTCGGATGGGACGTCGAGGCCGACGAGGACCGCGGTTACATGCTGCTCGAGAAGGCCGTGGACCTGGGGAACACCGACGCCATGGCCCTGATGGTCCGCCTGTACATGCAGGACGAGTACCAGGGGATCGACAACGAGCGCGCCGCCGAGCTCTCCATAATCGCCGCCAAGGACGGGATACCCGAGGCCCAGCTCTACGCCGGACTGGCGTACATGGACGGCGTCTCCGTCGACCAGGACTACAAGGAGGCCTCCAGGTACCTCTCGCTGGCCGCCAACCAGGGCGACCAGGAGGCCAGGACCGCCCTGGCGTTCCTCTACGAGAACGGATACGGGGTGGAGAAGGACGAGGCGAAGGCGCTGAAGATGTACCGCACCGCGGCCCGCGGGGGGAGCGTCAACGCCATGTTCCATGCCGGCGTCTGCTACGAGTTCGGCAACGGCACCAAGGCGGACCCCGAACAGGCCAAGTCGTGGTACCTCAAGGGCGCACAGGCCGGGGACGCCTTCGCCATGGAGCGTCTCGGACACCTGATGATGCACGATTCCCCCGAGGAGGGGTTCGAGTGGTTCCTCAGGGCGGCCATGAACGGCGTCTCCACCGCCATGGGTACAGTGGGATTCTGCTACCTCGGTGGGACCGGGACGCCCGAGGACATCGACGAGGCCAAGAAATGGCTCAAGCTCGCCGCCGACAACGGTGTCGAGGAAGCGATCGAGGCCCTCAAGGATCTGCAGTCCTGATCCCGTCCCCGTACTCGTATATCGCCAGACCGGACAGCGTGAGCGCCACTCCGGTCGCGGACATCACGGTGACGGGTTCGCCGAGGAATATCGAGGACACGATCATCGTGACCACGGGCATCAGGTAGAGGTAGACCCCGACGCCGACCGCTCCCAGGACCTTCGTGGAATAGGCCCATGTGGAGAAGCAGATGGCGGATGCCCCCAGCCCCAGGAAGAGGTAGTTCGCTATCGTCGAGACCTCCCCGAAAGCGCCCCAATCCGGATCGAATCCCGTTATGAACAGGAAGGGCACCGTGAAGATCAGCCCGTACGCGAACGTCCTGCGGGTGATCTGCATCTCGCCGTACCCGAACGACGAGATCTTCTTCACCAGTACGCAGTACACGGCCCACAGGAGCGCGGATGCGATCGCGATCAGATCGCCGAGGGGATTGAATTTCAGCTCCGCACCGTTGAAGGATATCAGCGCCACGCCGACGATCGACACGGCGAATCCCAGGAAGAACCATCCGCGGAGCTTCTCCTCGCCCCGGAAGAAGAGATGCATCATTATCGCTGTGAAGAACGGGGACATGGCCACGATGACGGCGATGTTCGACGACATGGTGTAAAGGAGCGCGGTGTTCTCCAGCATGTAGCTCAGGCAGATCCCCGTCAATCCGGCGAGGATGAAGTAGATCTCCTGACGGCGGTCCTCCAGATGCAGGACACGGGGGCACATGACGCAGAGCGCCAGGAACCCTATGAGGAATCTGATGAACAGGATCTCCACCGGCGAGAAATCGTCCAGGAGCATCTTGGTGGAGATGAACGTGGACCCCCAGATGAGGATCGTGAACAGTGCGAGCGCATGCCCGGCGGTGACCTCTCTTCCCATGGGATCACCCGAGGTCCAGCCGGACCTTCCTCCCGCCGAACTGCGATATGGCCAATCCGGCCAGGGTCATGGC
>CAVDQR010000152.1:0-3543 GCA_963611065.1 Bacteroides ovatus | reverse complement strand
AGTTCGGAATGGTTCGCGAATCATTAGGAATTAACAATCGTCTCGAGATCGTTTCGAAGATTCCATGCCGAATTTGGCAGATTTTTCTGGAATTTTCTACCATATATTCACATAATTTCTGGAATTTGTTGCCAAATACTACAAATATTTCCAGAACAATCCCATGACCATGTGGCGCGAGGCGATGGAGGACCTGATGAGGTGGCGCGACAAGCCGTCCAGGAAACCTCTGATGGTCAGCGGGGTCCGCCAATGCGGGAAGACGTACCTCATCCGTCAATTCGGGGAGGAGAACTACGAGAACGTCCTGTACGTGAATCTCGAGCGTACGAAGGACGCCCGGCTGGTGTTCGAGAAGGACCTCGACCCTTCGAGGATACTCGAGGACCTCTCCTCCATGAACGGGATCGTCCTGAAGGAAGGGACATCGCTCATCATCCTTGATGAGATCCAGGCCTGCCCGGAGGCCATAACGTCGCTGAAGTACTTCTGCGAGGAGAAGAGTGGATACCACATCATCGCCGCGGGTTCGCTCCTCGGCGTGCTCCTGGCCAAGAAGGCATCGTATCCCGTCGGCAAGGTCGACAGACTCACGATGAGACCCATGAACTTCCGCGAATGGCTGGTCGCCAACGGCAGGTCCATGCTCTACGACACCGCCGATGCCAGATATCCGGACGTGTCCGATGCCGTGCTGGAGGAGCTGGATCGGGAATACAGGAGGTACCTGTTCGTCGGCGGGATGCCGGAGGCCGTCCAGACGTGGGTGGATACGCACGATGAGTCGGAGGTCGCCGAGGTCCATGACGATATTCTCAACCTCTACGCCTCGGATTTCCTGAAACACGTCCCCGAGGATATGGTCGTGAAGGTCTACAGGATCTGGCAGTCGATACCCCGGCAGCTGGTCGAAGGGAACGGGAGGTTCTTCTACAGCGACGTGGAGGGCTCCGGACGCTCGAGGGACCTCGGAGATGCGGTCGCCTGGCTCGAATCCGCGAACCTGATCCACCGCGTCATCTGCACCGAGAGGCCCGCCGTGCCGTTGGCCGATTCGGCCGACGGCTCGAAGTTCAAGCTGTACTTATGCGACTGCGGCCTGATGTCCAGGATGGTCGGTGCGAGGCTGCCCATATTCCTGTACGACGAACTGAAGGACAGGGTGGATCCGGACTACCGCGGCGCCGTGGCGGAGAACTTCGTCCAGAACGAGATCGTGTCCGCGATGGACACCGAACCGTTCTACTGGAGGAAGGGGAAGTACGAGGTGGATTTCCTGATTTCCAACGGCCTTTCCGTCATCCCGGTGGAGGTGAAATCCGGGAGCAAGGTCAGAGCGGTGAGCCTGAAGAACTACATCGACGCCTACTCCCCCGAGAAGGCGATCGTCCTGTCCAAGAACCCTCCTAAGGAGGGGGATGTGGCATCGGTCCCGCTGTGCATGGCCTGGAAGGTGAAGGACATCGCCGATGATTTGGAGAAGAATGTGCTGGAGAGGATCGGATCGTGATCAACACCATGCATCTGCTACCATCCTGTCTGTGAATCCATGCCAGACACAGAATCGTGCACTTAAAATGAGGGAACTTCTGAAAATCATGCATTTAAAATGAGGGAACTTTCGAGAAAGATGCATCCAAAATGAGGATGACGGAATCCGGCGTCACCGCCCTGTCTGCCACACCTTATCAACGAGTCCGACATTCACCCCGGGTATGACATTCTCACCTTCGGGCTACATGGCGGAGGTCAGGAGCAAGGTCCCCCTGGTCCACCACATCACGAACTACGTCACGGTGAACGACTGCGCCAACATCTGCATCTGCGCGGGCGGGTCCCCCGTGATGACGGATGCCGCGGAGGATGTCCCCGCGATGGTCTCCATCGCCTCGGCCACCGTCCTGAACATCGGAACCCTGAACGACAGGACCGTCGAATCCATGATGGCGGCCGCCAGGATCGCCTCCGTCGCGAAGATCCCGGTCATCCTCGACCCGGTCGGCGCCGGGGCGACCGAATACCGCACCCGCACGGCGGAGAGGATCATGAGCTTCGGACCCGCCGTCATCAAGGGCAACGCCGGCGAGATAGGCGTCCTCTCCGGGATCGGAGGGGACGTCAAGGGCGTCGACTCCCACGGATCCAAGGACACCGCGGAATCCACGAGGCTCCTCGCCGAGCGCATGGGATGCGTGGTCGCCGCCACAGGCGAGGTCGACTACGTCTCCGACGGCAAGAGGACCCTGAAGCTCTCCAACGGCTCCGCCCTCCTCGGGAAGGTCTCCGGCACCGGATGCATGGCATCGTCGGTCGTCGGATGCTACGCGGGCGCCTGCGGAGCATCCGTGGAATCCGTGGCCGCCGCGATTTCGGCGTTCAACGTCGCCGCCGAGCTGGCCGAGGGCCGGTGCAATGGCCCCGGGACGTTCAAGCCCGCCCTTCTGGACGCGCTCGACTCCCTCGAAGCCGCCGATCTCGATTCGAAGGTCAGGTGGGATGAGATATGATCGACACGATCCTCGAGCACAACAGGGAGTTCGTCGAGAACGAAAAGTACCATGAGTACACCGCGACCAAGTACCCCCGCTTCAAGACCGCCGTGATCTCGTGCATGGACGCCCGTCTGGTGCATCTGCTCCCGGCGGCGCTCGGACTCGATGACGGCGACGTCGTCCTCATAAAGAACGCCGGAGGGAGGATGACCGACCCCTACGGCGAGACCATGAGGTCCATGCTGGTGGCCATCTACGAGCTCGGCGTGGTGGACATAATGATCGTCGGCCACACCGACTGCGGGGCTCAGAAGATCAGCGCACAGAGCATGATCGGCCACATGACCGAGCGCGGGATCCCCAAGGAGACCATCGAGAAGCTGGAGGACGAGGCCGATCTGGACAACTGGCTCGCCGGCTTCGACAGCAACGAGGACGACGTCCACGCGACGTACAGGGCCCTGAGGGAGCACCCCCTCCTCCCGTCGGACGTGAGGATCCACGGCTTCGTGATCGACATCGTCACCGGGGAGCTTACCCGGGTCGTGCGATCACAGCATCTTGAGGTCGCCGGTCACCCTGTCGAGCTCCGAGCAGGGGGCCGGCCCTATCCCTATGCAGGTGGCGGTGCCGGGATCGACCTGCGTGCGTCCCGCATCGCAAATCATACAGACATACAGCCCGCGGCTCCTGGCCTCGGACATGTAGCGGATCATCTCGTCCTTGTTCGGCACCTTCAGGACGACCTTCTTCTGACCGGAGTCCATCCAGGAATCGAAGGCCTTCCTGTCCTTCTTCTCGGCCCTGAGGGCGCACTCGACGGACGCGTGACCGACCTGGGCCGCCATCTTGCCCTTGCCCATGTCCAGGTCCGTCCTGACGAGGACGACCACCTTGTACTCCTCGCCGGAGGAGAAAATGCCGAACGCCATGGATGCTCGATTGCGATTCGATATATAAATCTGGGTGATTTTAGACCAGCGTGTTGGTGAACTGTAGTCACATGATTCAGGAACACGATATTTGTTGCTTCGATGCAATCTTTAATATA
>CAVDQR010000151.1:0-3584 GCA_963611065.1 Bacteroides ovatus | reverse complement strand
TCATGGAGCCGCCGTCCTCGCCCATCATCTCGCAGATGGTGGCGGAAGGCTTCACCCCTGCCATGTACATCATGGCAGTGCACAGCTCGGTATGGCCGTGGCGTGTCTTGAGGATCCTCTCCGAGGTGTTCAGGAGATGGACGTGGCCGGGAGCGCGGAAGCGCTCTCCCAGCTCCTTGGATATCTCCGCGACGGGAAGGTCCTGGAAGATCGTGTCCACGTAGGCCGTGATGGTCAGGGCCCTGTCGTGGTCGGTTATCCCGGTGTAGGTGTCGCGGTGGTTGATCGTTATCCCGAAGGATGATTTGGTGCCGTCGTAGGGGATGTCGTTGGGGGCCATCGCTCCCAGGACAGGGTACCTCTCGCGGTCGTCCCAGTAGACGTCGGACATGAACGGGAGCCCCAGCTCCTTGGCCTTCCTGTACGGCGTCGTGGTGCATACCAGCCCGCCGGCCTCGTGCCTCATCATCCTGAGGATCTCGGGCGTGACGAACTGCGAGGCGACCGTCAGGTCGGACTCCCTCTCCCTGTCGTCGAAGTCATAGACCAGAATCGGCCTGCCGTTCCTGATGTCATCGAGCGCCTTGTCGAAATCCATGGGTGCACTTTCCTGTCACCGCATTACCGAATTTCAGTTAAAAAAGGCGGTAACTACTTGAAAAATGGTAGGGAGGTGGCGGGACGGCGCCCGCCTGGCCGCCCCTTTTCACCTGAGGTGCTTCGCCGCCTCTTCGACGGAGGCGCCGTGGAGCACTATGTCCGACACGGCGGACATCATGCCCCTGATGTCCCTGTGCTGGAAGATGTTCCTTCCGATCGAGACTCCGCGGCCTCCGGCCTCGAGGGAGTCGTGGACCATGGTCAGCAGCTCGATGTCGCTGTTGACCTTGGGGCCTCCGGCGATGACCACGGGGACCATCGTTCCCTTGACTACCTCCCTGAAGGAGTCGATGTCGCCGGTGTAGCTGCACTTGACCACGTCCGCGCCCAGCTCCATGGCCACACGGGCCGCGTGGGCGATGGCGGTCGGGTCGAAGGAGTCCGTAATCTTCGGGCCGCGGGGGTAGGCCATGACGATGAGCGGCATGCCCCATTCGGTGCACTGCCTGGATACCATTCCAAGATCTTCCAGCATCTTGGGCTCCGCCTCCGCTCCGACGTTGATGTGCATCGAGACGGCATCGGCGCCCATCTTGAGAGCCTCATCGACAGTGGCGACAAGGACCTTGTTGTTGGAGTTGACCCCGATGTCCGTGGAAGCGGACAGGTGCAGGATCAGTCCGACATCGTGCCCGGACGTCCTGTGGCCCTGGGGGACGATCCCCTTGTGCATCAGGACCGCCGTGGCTCCGCCTTCAACCACGTCGCTGACGGTCTGCTTCATGTCGATGAGCCCGGGTATGGGGCCCACGCTGATCCCGTGGTCCATGGGCACTATGACCGCGTTCCCGCTGTTCCTGTCGAATATCCTCTCGATCCTGATGTTCTTGCCGAACATGTCTTTCACCGTGCTACGTGCTAACACTAAGCACTATTTAATCCTGACGAGACGGCATGCAGGATGCTTGACGGACATAGGATGCAGGAGGTTCGGGCGCGGAGCCCCGCGAGCACCGACCTCTTATATGCAACCTAGACCATGGGCAGTCCACATGACTGCTGAAGATGCCAAGTTCATCAGAGAGAAGGTGATGGCTCACAACAAGTGGTTCGAGGAGTGCATCCCCATGATCGCGTCCGAGAACCTCATGAGCCCTCTCGCCAAGGAGATGCTCATCTCCGACTTCGCCGACAGGTACGCCGAGGGACTCCCCGGGAAGCGCTACTACCAGGGCAACATCTACGTCGACCAGGTGGAGATCAGGACCATCGAGCTGGCCAAGAAGCTCTTCGATGCCGATTTCGCCGACGTCAGACCCATCTCCGGGACCGTGGCCAACATGGCCGTGCTCTTCGCCTTCGCGGAGCCCGGCGACACGATCACCACCTGCGCCCTCGCACAGGGCGCCCACATCTCCACCTGCGAGTTCGGCGCCTTCGGACAGAGAGCTGTCAAGTCGGTCAACTACCCGTTCAACGAGCACGACATGAACCTGGACGTGGACGGCACCATCAAGGTGCTGAAGGAGGTCAAGCCGAAGATCGCCCAGTTCGGTCTGTCGGTCTTCCTGTTCCCGCCTCCCCTCAAGGAGCTCCAGGACACCTTCAACGAGATCGGATGCCTTGTGTGGGAGGACTGCGCGCACGTCCTCGGACTCATCGCCGGGAAGCAGTTCCACGACCCCCTCAGGGAGGGCGTGAACATCGTTTCGTCTTCCACCCACAAGACCTTCCCCGGACCCAACCACGGTATGCTCCTGGGACAGAACCTCACCGAGGAGCAGGAGAAGAAGCTGCAGAAGGCCGTCTTCCCCGGAGTGACCTCCAGCCACCACCTCCACGCCATGGCCGCCCTGGGCATCACCCTGGCGGAGATGGACGTGTTCGCGAAAGACTACGCCGCACAGGCGTGCAAGAACGCCAGGGCCCTCGGACAGGCGCTGTACGAGAGGGGCGTGCCGGTCCTCTGCCCGGACCTCGGGTTCACCAGGTCCCACGCGATCGCCCTCGATGTGGAGAAGTTCGGCGGCGGGAAGGACTGCGCCCAGCTCCTCGAGGATGCCAACATCATCTGCAACAAGAACATGCTGCCCAGGGACACCAGCTCCGTCAGGCCCTCCGGACTCAGGATGGGTGCGCAGGAGATGACCAGGCTCGGCATGAAGGAGAGCGAGATGGTCGAGGTGGCGGACCTCATCGCCAGGGTCATCGTCAAGAAGGAGGACCCGAGCAAGGTTAAAGAGGATGTGAAGGCATTCAAGAAGCAGTTCGCCACGATACAGTACTGTTTCAACGCGGGCGAGCCCGCGTACGGATACCACAAGCTGGTCGAGTGAACCGCAGAGGGACCAGAAATGGGACTGATGGACAAGATGAAGGACGCCGTCAAGGACGCCGACACCAAACTCGGGAACGCCGTCGACAAGGGCAAGCTCGACTCCCAGATCAGGGACGAGGAGCGCGCCATCGAGAAGTGCGTCGCCGACATCGGGAAGGCCGTCGTGGACGCTCTGAAGGCCGGGAAGACGGCCGCGGAGGCCGACATCGGCGCGTTCTACGAGAAGATCAAGAAGTCCGAGGAGAGGATCGCGGACCTCAGGAAGCAGAAGGAGGAGATCGACTCCTCCGAGAAGAAGGAATGATCACTTACCGGCGGGGGACCGCCGGGCAAACCCCTTCTTTCATCTGAGGAGGACGGATGGACAGGAAGCAGATACTCCGGGGGCTGGAGGATTCCATAGCCACCTGGAATATGGAGGACAGCAGGCGGTACGCGGAAGCCGCCATGGCCGAAGGGATCGACCCGGAGACGGCCATCAACGACGGTCTCGCCAAAGGCATGGACCGCATAAGCAAGGATTTCGATGAGGCGAAGATATTCCTCCCGCAGATCCTCATGGCCTCGAAGGCCATGGAGGCGGCCCTGGATATCATCGAGCCGCACATGATGGGGGACGCCAAGCTGAAGGGCGTCATCATCATGG
>CAVDQR010000150.1:0-3586 GCA_963611065.1 Bacteroides ovatus | reverse complement strand
CGAGGACTGCTCCCGCAGGACCGCCGAGGCTCTGGGATTGGGCGCCCTGATGGACGTCGAGGCGATTCTCACGCCGAAGGGCCTCAGGTTCCTGGAGATCGATGCGCGCATCCCCAGCCAGACGCCCGCCGCGATCTACACCGCCACCGGGATAAACCTGCTCGAACAGCTGGTCGGATCCGGGAAGGCGCCCGTGGAGGGCTCGGGCCGCTCCGGGATCTACTGGCATCTGCATTTCAAGGACGGCGTATTGAGGACGACCGGGGAGAAGGAGTTCTCCCACGTATCCGAACCCAGGATGGATTCAGGGCTGTTCGGATCGGACGACTCGATAACCGACTACGCTCCCGAGAAGAGGGAATGGCATGGCACGTTCATGGTCTCGGGGGACACTCCGCGGGAAGCGGAGGACCGCCGCCTGTCGGTGATACGGGCGATCATGGAGGATTGCGGAACGGAATCGTTCGTCGACGCGACCCCCAAGGAGGTATGATGATATGACAAGGCTCACATCTGATATGATCTGGGGCGTCCCCGACGACGAACTCGACCTGGACGGGAAGCTCCTGAAGACCACCGGCAAGACGGTGAAAGGGATAGCTCTGGAAGCCGCGGGATTGGACTGCGACGACTACGACCTCTCGAGGTTCGCGGCCGCGGCCGTCCCGATCACATCCGGTCTCGGTATCATCGGCGGATTCGCGAAATCCGTCGACGCCATCCTCACGAGGCTCGGCATGAGGAGCTTCGTGACGGACGCCACGGACGTCTCCGGATTCGCGGAGGCCGTGTCCAAAGGGGCGGAGATCGTCATGATGTCCGACGACCCCACCTTCATCGCCTACAACACGGCGGAGAGGAGATTCACGGACAACTCCTGGGGAACCGCCATGGGATACTCCGTCTGCCTGAAGAACGCCGCCAAGGGCGTCGAGGGCAAGGATGTGCTCGTGGTCGGGGCCGGGAGGGTCGGCGCATGGGCCACCAGGATCCTCCTCGGATGGGGGGCGAACGTGTCCGTCACCGACATCGCGTTCGAGAAGGCCGAGGCGCTGATACCCCTCGGAGCGAAGGCCGTCAAGGGCGTGGAGAAGGCCATCTCCGACAACACCCTTCTGATAAATGCCGCACCTTATATCATCCCCGGAGAGATTATCGCCCAGGGTTCCATAATCTCCAGCCCGGGCGTCCCCCACTACTACGATCTCGAGGGAAGGACCAGGTGCAGGGCGATCATACACGATCCCCTGGAGATCGGGACCGCGGTCATGGCCGTGAACAGCGCGGCCTACACGATCAAGAGGGAGGAAGGCCTGTGAGGTACGGAATAGCATTGGACATCGGGACCAGCGGACTGCGCTGCCAGGCGCTGGACCTTGACACGGGGAAGACAGTGGGCACCGTCATAACGGAGCGCCACCCCATCCCCGGGATGAACGTCATCGACCACGTCAACTTCGCCATGAAATCCGGCGAGGACGTGGCCCACGGATTGATCGTGGAGACGGCGAACAACCTGTTCGCCCAGCTCGGCATCGATCTCTCCCTGGTGGAGAAGGTGGGGGTGTGCGGGAACCCGTTCCAGCTGTCCCTCTTCCAGAACATCGAGATCCGCGACCTGGCCTACGCCGGGAAGAACATGCTGAAATCGCTCGGCGTGGTGTCTCCCCCCAGGGACGGGGACGTCGTCTCCGCCGAATCCGTGGGATTGAAAGGGATGCCGAAGGCCCAGGTCATCATACCCCCCGCGGTCAGGCACGAGATCGGCGCCGACGCCATCGGGATGATGATGCTCACCGACATCCTCGACGAGAAGGAGCCGTGCATCGTCGTCGACTACGGCACCAACGCCGAGATGGCCCTCGTCGTGGACGGGAAGATCTACAGCGGCTCCGCCGCCGCGGGACCCGCACTCGAAGGGCAGCAGATCAAGCGCGGCATGCTCGCCGCACCGGGGGCGCTGAGCGAACTCAAGATCACAGACAAGGGCTGGAGATGCTACGTCCTGGACGACACCCTCGCCCCCGTCGAGGGGGACCTCATCGACCCGCTGACCGGGAAGGTGCTCGAAGAGGGGCCCATGCACGGCAAGGCCGTCGGGATCACCGGAACGGGTGTGATCGCGGCCCTGGCGAACGGCATGACATCCGGGATCATCCACCCGCCCAAGATCGAGACGCCCTCGGGCACCCTGATCCTCCAGGACGGCATAGAGATCTCGTCCGCCGACGTGGACGAGGCTGGGAAGGCCATCGGTGCCCTCCGCGCCGGATTCCTCACATTGATGGACGCCGCCGGCGTATGGGTCGACGACGTGAAGAAGGCGTACATGTCCGGCGCATCCGGACTCTACGTGGATGCCATCAAAGCGCTGGAGGTCGGCATGGTCGCCCCCGGTGCGAAGCACATCGTCCAGTTCGGGAACACGTCCATCGGGCTCGCCAGGAAGATCGTCCTCGGCGAGGTGGACCTGGACGGCCTCAGGGAGTTCGCCAAGCAGCTCCGCGCCGACCACGTGATGTTCGCCACGTCGGAGGTCTTCAAGAACCTCTACTCCGTGGAATACTCCGTATGGTGCACCAGCATGCCCATGTCGATGTACAACGACATGCTCGACATGTACTCGCTCCCGCACATCCCGATCGAGTTCGACGTATCGAAGGTGGTGGTCGAGAGACAGGCCATACGCGACCTGCCGGACACCGAGGAGTGCAAGGTCAAGATCGTGAAGTCCGGGACCCTCCTGACCGGGGTGGTCGAGGGCTGCATCGGATGCAGGAAGTGCGTCAAGGAGTGCCCGGAGAAGGCGCTCTCCATAGATGCCGAAGGCGTGTCGGATCACAGGGCGACGATCCAATCGGACCGCTGCGCCGGCACCGCATGCCGCAGATGCGAGAGGGCCTGCCCCAAGAAGGTCCTCCATACGGACCAGCTCACCCTCACTTGATGAGGATGCTGTCGACGCCGCGGCAGGTCTTCAATTCGGCGATCGCCTCGGGCGGGATCTTGCTGTAAACAACCACGGCAAGGACCGCCCGGCCCTCGTCACCGCGGTCGTCGACCATGGCCTGCCTGACCGATACGCCGTATCTGAAAAGGACCTCCGTGATCTCGGCGAGGATGCCGGGCATGGTGGCGTCCGTCGGCGTGATGATTATCGACGAGCACCCTATGACCGGAGCGAGCTCCACCATGGACAGGGTGCTCTTGATCCTGGAGAACACCGCATCCAATTCGGGAGTGGACGAGATCTTCTCGAGCGTGGTGCGGACGACCCTGCGGTCGACGTTGCACGCCCTGCCGATGGCGGAATCCCCCTGTTCGACGTCCCCGCAGTAGGCGCGGCCCTCCCTTACGCTCATACCGAGTTCGAGAAGGAGGTTGGCCACCCTCTCCTGCGAGGGGTAACCGGAGAACTTGTCGCCTACTATGTCCATGAAGATGGATGATTTGATTCATTGATAAACATTTTTGTGCATTCGATCGGAATCATGGCCGACGGATGCACGATTGATCAGGCTGGCGATGTAGCCGGCCCCGAACCCGTTGTCGATGTTGACGACGCTGACCCCGCTGGCGCAGGAGT
>CAVDQR010000149.1:0-3603 GCA_963611065.1 Bacteroides ovatus | reverse complement strand
GGACCCGGAAGGGTCCGGTTCGGCCCTACCGGGATCGGGTTTGGTATCAGTTTGGCATCAGTTTGGTATCACAGCCATGCCGATGATACCGATCGCCGAAGAATGAGAATGAAAAAAGCAGAAAGGCCGACGGGGATCCCGCCGACCTGTTTGATCAGCCCTTGACGGCCTTGTAACCGCGCTCGAAGGCGTCGATGTTCAGGTCCCTGAACTTCTCCGGCACCTGCGCTATGAGGGCCTCGCGGAGCTGCTCCTCGGACAGGGGGAACCCGTCCATGGCGGCCATGGCCCCGATCATGACGGCGTTGGCCGCAACGGCCTTACCGGCCGCGATGGCGATCTCCGTGGCGTCGATGGTCACGACATGCTTGCTGACGGACTTGACGGCATCCACCAGCGATTCCACGGGCGGATACTCCTCGAATCCGGCGGCGACCATCGAGGGGAGCACAGGGTCGACGTTCATCAGGATGACCGTGTCCTCGTTCCCGAGGTTCAGGCTCCTGACTGTCTCCGCGGGCTCGAATCCCATGATGAGATCCGCCCCTCCGACGGCTTCCAGGGGGCTGTAGACCTCGTCCCCGAACCTGACGGTCGAGAGCACGCTCCCTCCCCTCTGGGCCATGCCGTGGACCTCGCTCATCATCAGCCTGTATCCGGCGTTCATGGCCGCGTTGCCGAGGACGTTGGATGCCATCAGGACACCCTGTCCGCCGACTCCGACGATCTGGACGGTGTACTTCATCTCCTCACCTCTATGGCGCCCTTGGGGCAGACGCTGCCGCACATGCGACAGCCGATGCACTGGGTCGGATCGGTCTCGATCGCATCGCCCCTCTTGACAAGGGCGGGGCAGGCGACGGTGCGCACGCACATGTTGCACCTGATGCACTTGGACTGGTCGACCTCGCACACCTTCGGCACGAGCATCTTCCTCTTCTTGAGCTCGAGCGGGCAGGGCTGCTCGGATATGACGACGGCGACGCCGTCGTATTCGATGGCTTCCTTCATGACCTCGGTGGCCTTGCGGATGTCGTAGGGATCCACCTTCTTCACGAACTTCGCTCCCACGCCGCGGGCGATGGACTCGATGTCCAGCGGTTCCGTGTTGACGCCGCCGAACGCCCTCCCGGTCCCGGGGTTGGGCTGGTGGCCGGTCATGGCGGTGGTGCTGTTGTCCAGCACGACCATGACGATCTTGTGGTTGTTGAACAGGGCGTTCACCAGGGGGTTGATGCCCGAGTGGAAGAACGTCGAATCTCCCATGAACGCGATGGGGAGCTGATCGGTGACCTGCGAGAACCCTCCCGCGGCCCCGGCCCCTCCTCCCATGCAGATGATGAAGTCGGCCTCGTTGAACGGAGGGGATCCTCCGAGAGTGTAGCATCCGATGTCCGAGCAGTAGACGACGTCCCTGTCGCCGACGGCGCGCTTGGTCGCGGCGAACATCCCCCTGTGCGGGCATCCGGCGCAGAGCGTCGGGGGCCTGGAGGGGAGCTTGACGTCGGGCTTCGCCAGGGGCTTCTTGAACTCCCTGACGGTGGCGAGATCGGCGATGCCTGTCAGCGTGTCCGGGGAGTACTCCCAGGCGTACGGGAGGTGCCCGGACCTCTTCCCGTATACCGGGACGTTGAGTCCGTACTGTCCGCAGATCCTGAGGACGGCGTCCTCCAGGTACGGGTCCAGCTCCTCCACGACGATGATCCTCTTCTTGCCCTTGACGAACTCGGCGATCTTCTTCTCGGGGACCGGGTTGGTGAACCCGATCTTCAGGATGGATACGCCGGAGAGCGCCTCCTTCACGTACGTGTAGGACACGCCGGAGGTGATGATTCCGACCTCCCCCTCGCCCTCGACGAAGTTGAGCGGGGACGACTCGGAGATCTCCAGGGCCCTGTCGTTCAATCCCAGGAGTCTCTTCCTGTTGACCCTCGCGTTGGCGGGGACGTTGACGAAGCGCACGAAGTCCTTGTCGAAGTGGCCCTTGGTGACCGGTACGGTCCTCTGGCCGAAGTCGACGGGACCGCGGGCGTGGTTGACCCTGGTGGTGGTCCTGAATATCACGGGGAGACCGAGCTCCTCAGATATGCGGTAGGCTTCCGGGACCATGGCCTTGGCCTCCATGGGCGTGGACGGCTCCAGCATGGGCAGGAGGGACAGCTTGGCGTAGAACCTGTTGTCCTGCTCGTTCTGGGAGCTGTGCGCCGAGGGGTCGTCGGCGGTCAGGATGAGCATGCCTCCCCTGACGCCGGAATAGGCGAGGGTCATCATCGGATCGGCGGCGACGTTGAGACCCACGTGCTTCATGAAGACGAACGAGCGGACGCCGGCGGATGCCGCAGCGGCGGACACCTCCACCGCGATCTTCTCGTTGTCAGAGAACTCGAAATACATCCCCGCGTCCTGGGAGAGCCTCTCGAGAAGGTTCCCGATCTCCGACGAGGGGGTGCCGGGATATGTGGATGCGAAGCCCACGCCGGCCTCGAAGAGGCCCCTGACGATGGCCTCGTTTCCGAGGAGGAGATGCTTTCCTCCGTCCGTCAATAAATCCGACATGCGTTTAACCTCTGGCTCGTCTATCCGAGAGCTGGTTTTTATATGTGCGTGCGAAGGAGGCGCACGGCGGAAGCCTTACAGCTGGTTCTTGACGGGGTTCCCGCAGAGGTACCTGCCGGCCTCCGCGTCGTAGTATTCGTCGGGAATCCGGACCTGGGAATCCTCCCTCATCCAGTTCACGCAGAACTGGGCGCTCAGCACCATATGGTGCTTACCGTCCCTCTCGATGATCCCGGTCGACAGATTGCCGGGTTCGAACACGGTGTCGAAGTTCGCGACCTCGTACAGCTTGTCCCTTAGGCCCTCTCTGCCGTCGAAATCGTCCGGACCGCCGGCCCATCCGACCATGTACCCCCTCCTCCTCGATCCGGTCCCGTCCCAGGGTTCGGCCGCGTTCATGCGGCAGGCCATCGCCTCCACCAGATCCAGGACCCTCTCCCTGTAGAACGGGTCGTCGCTTAGCGCGGTTCCGGTGTGGAACCTGTCCTTCACCTCCAGCACCGAGATCGACATCCAGACCTCGACGATGCCGTTGAAGTACGCCTCCACGGCCATATCTGCCAGGATCTGGGAGGCCTTCGTGTCCAACTGCAGGAGGTTCCTCTGGAATGTGAGGTCGCCGGTGAGGCTCATGGTCCCGTCCCCGGCCATCTCGACCGATTCCGCCCTCAGGAACCTGAGTCCTAGACCCGACTTCTTGAACAGCTCCAACCTCGCCGCGCTGTCTGGAAACTTGAAGCATCTCTCGGTCCCGTCCTCGAACCGATAGACGCTGTTGACCGTCATCGCCCTCATCCGTTCGATGACGTCCCCGGTGACGTTCCCCGTGATCTCGTAGATGAGGTTCGCGGCCCTGCGTATCCTCAGGACCTCGGAAGGCCTCCTGCGCTCCTTGAAAGAGGAGGCGAACAGCGAAAGCAGGTGCCCGTCGAGTTCGATCAGGACGTCATCATCGTCCTCTTCCTCCTCTCCTGCGTCCGACCCCTCTTCCTCCGCATCCTCATCGGTTTCCTAATCCGCATATCCGGGAAAGAAGCAGGCGGAATC
>CAVDQR010000148.1:0-3605 GCA_963611065.1 Bacteroides ovatus | reverse complement strand
GGTCCACATCCTCATCGAGAACTCCACCAAGACGCACGAGGTCTACTGGATCCTGAAGAACATGGGCTACGACGTCATCGTGGCCCACACTACCGACCTCTACCGGATCACCAAGTCCAACAGGAAGAACGACGACCATGACGCCATGGAGCTCGCCCACTACATGAGGAGGCGGCTCAACGGCGAGAACGAATTCCAGGAGTCGTTCATCCCTACGCGTGAGCAGATGAGGCTCAGGAGCCTCTGCAGGTTCCTGGCCGATCGGAAGAACGAACTGACCGTCACCAAGAAGCAGGTCCGCGCGTACACCCTGCTCAACGGCATCTACGATCTCGACAACTACCAGGATGTGGGATCCTGCTATGCGATGAAGAAGCTCGGCACCATGGACGACCAGTTGCCGAGGCTTTTCGCGGAGTCGATGAATCAGACGAAGAAGCTCATCGGTTTCACGGAGAAGGTGATCCGTCAGGAGTTCGGCAACGACAGAATGTTCGAGATCCTGTTCTCGATCCCCGGTTTCGGACTGCACACGGCCTCGTACATCGCATCGATCGTCATCGACATCGGGAGGTTCGAGACGAAGGAGGGGTTCTCCAGCTACTTCGGGGTGCGCCCCAGCCAGAGGGATTCGGCCGACTCCCAGAAGAACGGCCACATAAGCCATCGGGGCGACGAACTGGCCAGGAGGCTGGCCTACCAGGCCACGTTCGTCCACATCTTCAACTGCCCCGATTCGTTCATCAGCAAGAAGTATCACAGGTTGGTGGCCCGCGGCAAGCATCACCGCGAAGCGGTGATCGCTTGCACCAACTCGATGCTCATGATGGTCCATACTCTCCTTCGGGAGAACAGATTCTACAAGTGCGACCCCAAGGAACTGGCCAAGGCCAGGGCCCAGGCCGAGAAGATGGACATAGACTACGAGGAGGATGAGGTCCCCGAACTGCCGGACGAGCCGGACGAGTGAGTCGTTCGCGATCCGACGGTCCAGGGTGGGGGACGGCGAAACGGCAATGGTCATCTTTCGGTCTCCGGGACTGCGCTGGAAATCGTTGTAGTAGCCATCCCCTGTGCTGGAAGCGGAAAGGAGTCCGGGGTTCGCCCCGGGACTTGAGATATAAAGCGGCAATCTGGAAGGGCTGTCGGGATCGCACGGAATCCAAACTTACCCTATGCACCGATCAGCGTGAGCTATGCCGAAATCTATTTTTCAGTGTACACTTTTGTGGATTCTGCACGCCACGATTAATGGAATAAAGAAGAGGTTCCTTACTGGAAGTGAACATGACCAAGAAGGAACCGATTTCCAAGAAGGAGCGCGCCAGACTTAAAGCTGAGTGCGAGGTCGAAAGTATTAGGGCTAAGGCCCTAGAGATTCTGATCGCCGACAACGGGAAGCCCGACAGGGAGCGCAGGAGCTACCGCACAATCGGAAAGATGTACGGCAAATCCCACACCTGGGTGGCCGACATCGCCGGCATATGCCTGGTCAAGAAGACGTACACCCGCTACGGCCGGAGATTCACCAAGTACGTCAAGAAGTCCGATTATCGCCGGTTGCTGAAACGGGGGAAGCGCGGTCCCGCTCCGGGCACGTACTCGAAGAAGCGCAAGGACGCCACCGCCGAGATCCTGGCCATGAAGAGGAAGCACCCGAAGATGGGCGCCGCCAAGATCAACGTCATGACGGGTTCGAAGCTGTCGGCTCCGACCGTCCACGACATCCTGATGAAGGGCGGCAACGAACCGGTCACCATGCGCCTCGGGAAGGTCTACAGGAGCTTCGAGAGGCCGTTCATCAACGACCTGTGGCAGATCGATTATGTGGAGCTCGGGACGGACATCCGCACGGACAGGAAGGTGGAATCCCTGTCCGTCATAGACGACAACTCCCGCTACATCTTCTCCGCCAACGCCAGGATAACGGCGACCACCGACGACGTGCTGGACATCCTCGATTCGATAATCGCCGTCTACGGGGCTCCGAAGGCCATCCTGTCGGACCACGGGACCCAATGGGCCGCCAGCAACGGCGGGGACACGAGGTTCGACGAATGGTGCGAGAAGCGCGGGATAAAGCACATCATGGGGCAGGTCCGCAAGCCGACGACCCAAGGGAAGGTCGAGAGATGGCATGGCAGTCTCCGCAGGGAGTCCAACCTCCCTTCCAGGGCCACCCTGGAGGAATACCAGAGGATCATGGACGAGTACGTCGAATTCTACAACGAGGTCAGACCGCACTGGAGCTGCGGTCTCCAGACTCCCGCAGCGACGTACGAGATGAGGCACAAGGACCTGGCGATAGCCTCCTTGGCCTCCATGGAATCGTCCTGGTCCCTCTGCTGACGACGGTTCGGAGCCCTTCTCCGGACGCATTTCGAGCGACCCTCCAGCGCGAGCTATCGCGCTCCCATCCCGGATTCACCCGCGTCCGACGGGCGACAGGCCCTCGGAACAACCCGGATGGGCCCATTCCGGTAGAACACGCGGGCGTCCCTGCGGCGACCGCCCGCAGGGCGGTCAATCAGGGACAAGGGGCGTAGGATCGACAAGGAGAATCACGCGAAGAAGGCCCGGTCGGGCGCGCGGACGAGAGAGGCGGTATACCCTTCGCTACTTCGTAGCTCAGGTATAACCGCCTCTCTCGTCTTCTTTGTTAAATAGTTCATTCGCTACTGTCTCTACTGTAAGGTTATCTCTTTTCTAAAACAACCCCGAACCGTCGACCAAGCACCCTTTATCTACCTCCGCATTCGCCCGTCCATGAAGGATGCGGCTTTCGAAGCGATCACCAGGGCCAGGAACCAGGCGTCCAGCGGGAACCCGTCGGGCGCGGCGGAGACCCTGGAGGAGTACCTCGCCACGGACCCCCACAACACCAAACCGAGGCTGGTCCTCGCCAACATCGCCGTCAACGACCTCCAGGACGAGAAGTACGGGCTGATGCAGCTCGACATCATCATCGACCTGGAACCGGACAACCTGGACGCCCTGAAGGCCAAGGCGACCGTCCTGGCCAAGGACAAGAGGAACAACAAGCAGACCGACGAGCTCTTCCGGAGGATCGTCGAGGTCTCCCCGAGCGCCGAAGCATACGGCGAATACGCCAGGTTCCTCAGGAACCAGATGACCGACTTCCGCAAGGCCGGGGAATACTACGAGAAGGCCATCGCCGCCGATCCGAAGAACCCCAACCACCATCAGAACTACGCCGTCCTCCTGCTCAACGACCTCCGCGACTATCCCAAGGCGAAGGAGGAGCTGGAGATCCTCATGGAGATGAAGCCCAAGGACCAGTCCATCCGGATGAACTACGACAAGCTGATGAGGGAGAAGTTCGACAAGACCGGCGCTCCGAAGAAGACCCTCCTCGGCAGGTTCAGGAGATGATTAGAATTCGATTCCACCTGAACCGCGTGATGCAATCCTAACGGCGTTAATTAGGTTCAAATACTACGATGCCAGTATCCCCGAGCGAGGTAAAAGCATGGAACTCAAAGGCTCTAAAACAGAGAAGAACCTCGAGGCCGCCTTCGCCGGCGAGTCGATGGCCAGGAACAAATACACCTACTACGCGTCCCAGGCCAAGAAGGAAGGCTACG
>CAVDQR010000147.1:0-3646 GCA_963611065.1 Bacteroides ovatus | reverse complement strand
TCAACTTATCAGGAAGATCCGGCCGATCGTTCTCCAATCACACCGTTTTTATATCGTGCATCCGATGAATCCTCTGGGATGGATGCATGCGCGCAGCGATATACGTCAGGGTATCGACGGAAGACCAGGCGGTCGAAGGATACTCCCTGGATGCACAGGTCAAGCGCCTGGAGGCATACTGCAGGGTGCAGAACTGGGAGATCGCCGACATCTACCGCGATGAGGGATTCTCCGGAAGGACGACGGACCGTCCGGAATACACCCGGATGATGGCCGAGTCCGACAAGTGGGACACGATCCTGGTCCTGAAGATGGACCGTATCCACAGGAACAGCGTGAACTTCGCCATGATGATGGACCAGCTCAGGTCCAAGGGCAAGGAGTTCACCTCTATGCAGGACAAGTTCAACACGACCACCGCCATGGGACGGTTCGTCATGGACATCATGCAGAGGATCGCGCAGCTGGAGAGCGAGCAGATCGGCGAGAGGACGTTCATGGGCATGGAGTTCAAGGCCCGCAACGGCACCGGGAACCTCGGTTCCGGGCATCCATACGGCTACACCTATTCCGACGGACGTCTCGTGGTCGTGGAGGACGAGGCGTACGCCGTGCGCGCGATATACAACATGTATCTCCGCGGTTCCACAATGAGTGGAATCGCCGACTTTCTGAACGATGCCGACATCCCCGCGAAGAAGGGCGGCAGATGGAACAAGCAATCAGTCTGCAACATCCTCCACAATCCCCTGTACGTGGGATACTCCGATTGGAACGGCATCCTCCGCAAGGGCGAGCAGGAACCCATCGTCGAGATGGAGAAGTTCGAGAAGGTCAACGGTCCGCTGCTAAAGGACGGGACATGCGCGCAGCGATCTACGTGAGGGTCTCCACGGAGGAGCAGGCCGCCGAAGGTTATTCGATCGACGCCCAGAAGGAGCTCCTGCAGGATTACTGCCTGGTGGAGGGATGGGACGTCGCCGGCGTCTACGAGGACGACGGGTTCTCCGGGAGGAACGACAAGCGTCCCGCCTACCGGAAGATGATGGCCGAGATGGATTCGTGGGATCTGATCCTCGTGATCAAGATGGACCGTATCCACAGGAACAGCCGGAATTTCATGAACATGATGGAGGTCCTCGACCGGCATGGGAAGATGTTCGTCTCCCAGTCCGAATCTCTGGACACCACCAATGCACTCGGGAGGTTCGTCGTCGACATGATCCAACGTCTCGCTCAGCTGGAGAGCGAGCAGATAGGCGAGAGGACCCACATGGGCATGCGCGAGAAGGCCGAGACGCTGGAGGATGCCACGGAAGGGAAGAGGACCATGGGATTCACCCCTCCCTTCGGCTACAGGCTCGAGAACGGGGCCCTGAAGGAGAACGAGGAGGAGCTTCCCGTGGTGAAAAGGATGTTCGACGAATATGCGGAAGGCCGCACCGTGGACGAGATCTGCTGGTCCCTCAACCGCGAGGGCATCCTGACGCGCAGAGGGAATCCTTGGAACAAACGCAACATGTCGACCATACTGCACAATCCCGTCTATGCCGGGTTCATGAGGTGGGAAGATGTTCTGATAAGGCATCCGGCGGCGGTGGCCGTGACGTCGGAGGAATTCAACGCCGTGCAGGAACTGATGGCGTCCAGGATACGGGATCCGGCCAAGAGGAACGTCAGACTCCTGCCCACCGCTTCCGACTACATCTCGGAATCCTGACCATTGGAATATAAACCTTGTTCATAACCAGCAGTCAGCATCCATAGCATCCATGCTACCGCGATCCGACGTCTGGCCTATGTCCGTAATGCCCGAATTTGGCAATATCATTATATACCGAATAACGCGAATCGTTGGATGGGTCTTAGGACCCAATTGGAGGAAAACGAATGACTGACGAATGCAAACCCATAGACCCGACGGCGTTCGGGCTCTTCTTCGTCGCCCTGGTATCGCTGCCCATCGCTCTGGTGTGCATCTTCTCTTACGCGGGCGTCGACAACGATATCGCCACAGGCAACAATCTGGGCTATCTCCTGGTTCTGGCCGCCATCTTCATCGCCATCGCCGCGATGAAAGCCTACAAGGCAGGCAGCAACTTCGGATTCATCGTGTTCGGCATGGTCGCTCTCGGAGTGTTCTACGCCGGTGCGGTCGGAGGAGACCTTTACATCAATCTCACCCTGGGCATCATGTATCTCATCGCCCTGGTCTGGTCCTTCCGCGCGAAGAACCTGAAGACCCTCACGACCATCCTGCTCACCACCGCCCTGATCTTCATCTTCGGCGGCCTCGCGGTCAACGACGGCAACGCGGACAGCATCTGGATGCTCCTGAAGGGAATCGCCGCTCTGGCCAACTTCGTGCTCACCCTGTATCTGGCTTTCGCCCTGGCCGACGAGCACGTCCCCTGCTACTGAGCGGGTATCCAAATCAATTACCCGCTCCGGCGGGGTTTCTCCCTACTTATATTGCAACCCATTGATGGTGTTTATATACGAGTCGTAAGATGACCTCGGTATGAAGACTGAGGTCAAGAAGAAGGTCCTCGCTTACGGAATGGTCGGCATCATGATTGTTGTCGCCGTCACCGCGGCCGCCGCCACCTTCATAAAATGATACGATGGCCATCGCCGTGGTAACCGGGGCCTCTTCCGGCATGGGTGCCGAATTCTGCAGAGCGCTCGACGGCTACGGACTGGATTCAATATGGATCATCGCTCGCAGGGAGGACAGGCTCAAAGAGCTTGCCTCCGAGCTGAAAACGCCTTGCAAAACCCTCTCCATCGATCTTTCTGATGCCGAGGGCGTAGACTATCTGGCATCCGTTCTGGAACAGGAGGGTCCAGAGATCCGCTTCCTGATCAACTGCGCCGGCATGGGCAGGTTCGGGAACTCCTGGGAGCTCCCCGTATCCGACACCAGGGCCATGATCGGACTCAATCTTTCCGCCCTCGTCGAGATAACGAATCTCTGCATACCGCGCATGCCTCCCGGATCCGACATCATCGAGGTGTGCTCCGCATCCGCCTATCTGCCGTTGGAGAAGTTGAACGTGTATTCCGCGAGCAAAGCGTTCGTCCGCTTCTACTGCAACGGTCTCCGTCAGGAATTGAAGGACAAGCGCATCAACGTCCTCGAGGTCTCCCCCGGCTGGGTGCAGACGGATTTCGTCCCTTTGTCCAGAGGAGGCAACGATATTCCCCAGAAGGTGTTCAAGCACACCGTCACCAAGGAAGCCGTCGTCGCCCAGGCCATGAAGGATATGGATAGAGGACGTCCCCGCTCGATATGCGGAGGATACAACAGATTCCAGGTCTTCTGCTGCATCCACTTCCCTTCGATGGCTTCCTACATCTGGAGGAACTCTCTCAAACAGGCGGATGAGAGGTGATCCGTATGTCCGATCATGTGCTGATGCACAAAGATCGGGACGTATGCACCGTTACCATAGACGAAGGGGGTGTCATCCGCTCCGTCCGACATCACCGCCCCGGATCACCTTCCAGTGAGTACACGTCCATCCATCGATGCCGATCTTTCAGAGGGGTTGAATTCCTGTTGGAGTCGCAGGTCGATTCCTGCGAGCAGGGACTATCTGCAGCCTTTCCTGTCACAAAGCGGCCTCGAAACACGTGCCGCGCT
>CAVDQR010000146.1:0-3655 GCA_963611065.1 Bacteroides ovatus | reverse complement strand
CCTTACCCGGGTCTTATCAGGTCCGGGGACATTCCTCTATGAATGGTCCGGAATGACTTCGCGCAGCGGTATCCTGCGACGGCCTCAGCCCTCGATCGAGGAGGTTCCGGATAGTTACATATCATTATTTATTATGGACAAAGATTGAACCTTGGCATGGATGTATCATCCAAGTGGATCGCCGTCGCGGCGGTCGTGATAATTGTTGTGGCCGCCGTAGGCGCCTATGCACTCATCGGGAACAACGATTCCAAGAAAGAGGACGTCCCCACCATGGGTCTCCTCCAGGTGTATGGCAACGCCAATGCGGACAAGAGCATTGATTCTAAGGACCTGGACCTCATCCAGGAGATCATCGACAAGAAGCTCGATTGGAAGACCCTGTACCCCTACGCCGACGCCGACAGGAACGGCAAGGTCGATGCGGCGGACATCGCCCTGGTGAAGAAGATCATCAACCGCGAGTCCTGCGAGATCAGCTACATCGACGGCAGGGACAAGGAGTGCACCGTCGGGTTCCCCGTGGAGCGCTTCGTCATCGCCGGGACCATGGTCCACCCTGTCATCAACGCCCTCGGCGCTTACGACAAGGCCATCGCCAAGACCGGGAAGGCGAGCAGTCTGGACTCCCTTCTGAACGCCCCGACCATCAACCTGACCGAGGTCAGCCAGAAGGCCACCTCGATCGACACCGAGCTCCTCTCGAAGCTCGGACAAGTAGATGCGGTTTTCACCCTCTATTCAAGCGTATACGACGGGATCGACGAGGCCCTCGCGGGGACGGGCATCCCTGCCGTCAGGATCAACTCCGAAGCGATGGACAAGACCGTCCAGGCCTACCTGCTCGTCGGGCTCCTCGTCGACAAGATCGACAGGTCCCATAAGATCGTCGACTTCTACGACAAGTACGCCAACGAGATCTCGAAGAAGGTCGCGTCCATCTCCGAGAAGAAGACGGCGTTCGCGTGCCAGACCTACAGTATGATGGGCGTCAACCATTATTTGACCCAGAACATCACCGCCGCGGGACTGAAGAACCTGTCGGACTTCACCGACAGCTCCAAGTCTCTCAAGGACAACAACGAGTGGGCGCTGGTCGACAAGTACCAGGGCGATTACATCTTCCAGTTCAACGAGCTCAAGTACCAGTGGACCGAGGACAAGAGCGCCACGACGGAGTACGACAAGTACGGCAAGTACTTCTCCGGATTCGACGCCTACAAGGAGGGGAACTTCGTCCTCATCAACAAGTCGCTGAGCGATATCGCCAGGGTCGCGTTCATCGCCGCCTTCGTCTATCCCGAGGTGTTCGGAGAGGACTACGGATACGATGTCCTCGAAGAGCAGATGAAGCTGTTCTACCCCTACGTCGAGAACTTCGACGTCCACAAGGACGGCAAGTGGGTCATCACCTACGACGAGGCGCACCCCTCGGCCTGACGGTCAATTCCGTCGGGCGATTCCGGCGGACCCTTACTCGGGTCTTATCAGGCCCGGGGTTATTCCACCCTCATGCAAGACAACCGTTTCTGGGACGACTTCGCGGAGCGTTATTCGGCGATGGAGCAGGGGGGCATCCCTCAGAGGATCATCGACCGTCTTTCGGAGTCGGGTTTCATCGGTCCGGAATCGTCCGTATTGGAGATCGGATCCGGTCCGGGGACGTATTCGAATCTGCTCGAACCGGTCGTGGGTTCCCTGGTCTGCCTGGATTCCTCGCCGAGGATGCTGGACAGATTGAGGGCATCGGGATGCCAAGCGGAGTGCATCCTGCAGGATTGGAGCGCGTACGTTCCGGACAGAACGTTCGACTGTTGCATCGCGTCGCTCTGCCCCGGTTCGGATTCCCCCGAGTCGATAGAGCGCATGGAATCTTGCGCCTCCAACCGCATCATCATCTCCTGGGTCGAGAACCACGGCGACGACATCACGGAGATGGTCTGGAGGGCCCTCGGGAAGGAGCCCGAACGGAGGCCCGGATCCGTGAGGGGATGGCTGGAGGAGAACGGTCGCGAGCCCATCGTCGAGCAATTCGAGACCAGGGTGGTCGCCGATATCGAGGTGAACGACATCGTCGAGATGCAGAGGTCGTACTTCCTCGCCCGCGGGGAGGGCGATGTGAAGGAGATCGTGGAGGATATGTTCGGATGCGGCTCGATCCATGTGGAGCACACGAACATCATCGAGGCGGTCCGTTGGACCGATAGAAGTTAAGACCGGGCCCGGGGGCCCGGTGTTTGGATCAGTCTTTCTTCTTCTTGTTGGCCAGGTACCTCTGCCTCTCCGTGGTGGGGGCGGATTCCTTGGCCTTCTTCTTCTCGCCCTTCGCGCTCATCTCGGCCTTCCTCTCGGCTTCGAGCTGCTCGAAGGTCATCTCGGTCTTCTTCTTGGGCGAGTCGCGGATCTTCAGGTATGCGAACACCGCCACGACGATGATCACGATGAGGATGACCACGTAAGTCAACCAATCGGACAGGAGGTTCTTCTTGACCTCGACATCCACGGAGAAGGTGTAGGTGTTCCCCTCGAACATGTCCGACGGGGAGCACGTGACCGTCAGGTGGTGCGAGCCCACGGACTTGAAGTCGCCCATGTTGACGGACACCTTCGTGCTGGCTCCGGCGGGGACGTTGAATCCCTTGAGCGAAGCCACTTCCTTCCCGTTCTCGGTGACGCTGACATCCATATCGAAAGAGGTGGCGCCGGCGCCGGTGTTCCTGACGGTGAAGGTCAGGGTCCCTCCGCCCATGTTGTCGAATTTCAGCGTGCCGTCCGGTCTCTCGGTGCTCGCCAGACCGTCGGAATCCCCGAAGGGGACGACGGCGATGGCCAGCACCATGACGGCGATCAGCGCGATGTATTTGCTCTTCATGCGACCGACCTCATGTGACGATCTCGTCCACGCGCTCCTGTTCGATGGCTTCGCGGACCATCTTGGAGAGTCTCCTTCCGGAGGACATCGGCTCCCTCCACAGGGTGTTGCCGTAGGGGTGTCCGACGGACATGTGCACGTTGGTCCCGCCTCCGATCCTGGGGGCGACGTCGTAGATGTGGAAGTGCAGGTCCTTGTCGATGCAGGTCTGCAGGCAGAACGGTCCGATGATCCCGGGGTCGTAGAACTTCTTGGTGGCGGCGACGTACTTCTCCGCGAGCTCGAACGCCTTGTCCAGGAGGGACTCCCTCATGGTCGCGGAGTTGTGGCCGCAGACGGTGTACTCGGGGATGATGCCATCCTCTTCGAGTTCGACCTGCTGCTTCGCCGGGAGCCTGACGTATCCGTCCAGGGAGCTCTCGAACCTCCAGTCGATCCCGAGGAGTTCGACCTTCTCCCCCTTCTCCTCCAGCGGGTCGTAGAAGAAGTCCAGGTTGAACACGGGTCCGATGATGTACTTCTCCATCCTCGCGTGCTGCAGGAAATCCGGTTCCAGGACGTCCTGGGCGATGAGCTCCTCGGACTTCTGGACGAACTGGTCGTAGTCCTTGGCGGTGAAGAAGCCCCTCTCGAGCTTCTTGACCTTGTGGTGCACCTTGATGATGGTGAGCCCGTCGATGTCCTCCGGCTTCTCGACCTTCTGGGGGAAGGGCATGCCGGCCTGCTCGAGCAGCCAGTAGTAGTCCCTCTCCTCTCCCCTCTCCTCGGAGCGGAGCAGGTTCC
>CAVDQR010000145.1:0-3709 GCA_963611065.1 Bacteroides ovatus | reverse complement strand
GGATCACGTCGATCCTCGACTCGATGAAGAACGGGTTGTCGATCCCCTCGGGGAACCTGCAGTCGTAGATGTAGTTCCCTCCGTCGGTGACGAACGGCTGACCGTCCCTCATCCTCAGGACGGGGTCGCAGCGCTGCATCCTCAGGGCGTTCTTGGTGTGCTCGTGCCCGAACCTCAGCACCTCGACGGGGAGGGGGGCCTTCGTGCCCAGCTTCCCGACGAGCTTCGAGTCGTCGGCGATGATGATCTCCTTGACCGTGGCCGCGGCGACGATCTTCTCCCTGAGGAGGGCGCCCCCGAGCCCCTTTATCAGATTCATCTTGGGGTCGATCTCGTCGGCCCCGTCGATGGTGACGTCGAGCTTGTCCACCTCGTCGAGGTCGACGACCCTGATGCCGCATCCCTTGGCGAGCTCCTCGCTCTGGACGGATGTGGCGACGCAGGTCAGCTCGTACCCGTTCTCGTTGACGAGCTGTCCGATGCGCTTGATCGCGTAGTACGCGGTTGAACCCGTTCCCAGGCCGACGTTCATCTTGTCCTTGACGTACGTGTCGACGGCCTTCTCTGCGACGATCTTCTTCATCTCTGCGGAATCAAGGGGCATGCTCGTTCACTCCGCCCTTCCGTATCATGACCAGTATAATCCAGTTTTCCCCGTGCGGGTCGGCGCGGACTCCGGTCGGCGTCGTTTCCGATATTTCTGATAACACCATTTTAAGAGCACATCCCCTCATGCACGCGCGATGACCGAGACGAAGACGCTGGTGCTGCTGTCCATGTTCCTGTCCGCGGTATCCGGGATAATCGCATTCATGGCGGGCAATTGGGTCTGGACGGCGATCTGCATCGTGTGCATCATCGTCCTCGTGATACCGGAGACCCGCAATCTGGGATACTATTATGACAGGAAGCTGGTCATCATGATCGCGGCGGGTCCCGTCGCCACCATCCTCGTCACCGTCCTGAACCCGACGGTCAACTTGCACAACAGCGCCCTTACGGACATCATCGGGTACATGTACTGCATCCAGGCCATACAGGCGTATCAGTGCTTCGTGTTCGGATTCATGATCGCCCTCGTCCTCGACAGGAGCTACGGTCTGAAGATGACCGGCTTCTGGATGATCGTATTCTCGCTGGCGTTCGCCATGACCCTGTCGACCGTGTCGATGTTCTACATGTTCGGTCTGATGTACACCCGCGGATATCCGGTGTTCAACGAGGACTTCCATGGCGTCGATGTCTACACCAACGCCATCCTGATGGTCTCCCCCGTTGCATCCGCCGTCGTATCGGCGTTGATGGCCATCCTGCTGTATCGGAGGCTCAATGGCCGCGACATGACGGACTTCCTCCCGGAGGCGCGCGCATGATCTCCCGCAGGCTCTCCGCGGTCGATGTTACGGCCATCGTGTTCGGGTTTTTCACGATGGCCCTCGGATTCAGAGGGGGATCGATCAACCTCCTGGTACTCGCCATGGGCGTGATCTGTCTCGCCCCCGTCATCATGAAGTATCTCGGGATCGTCGAACTCCCCGCACCGATAGTCGTCATGGTGGCCATCGCCCCCTGGCTCCACGCTCTGGGGCTGGCCATGGGATACTACATGTCATTGGACCACTACGACACGGTGACGCACACGTTCTCGTCCATGGTCGTGGCGGTGGTCGTATTCTACGCCCTGTCCTGCGTCCATTACTACGGCGGCGGGAGAGTGAACTTCACCGGCAGGGGCCTGGCCATCCTGACGGCCCTGCTGTCCATGACGTTCAGCGTGTACTGGGAGGTTCTGGAGTACCTGACCGATCAGTTCCTGCCGTCGATCAGCCAGTACAGTCCGTACGATACCGTAACCGACCTGATCTGCGACGCGGCGGGGACGTTCATCGGTTCCGTCTGGGTCGGGTTCTACATGAGGAACCGCACCACCAAGGACGTGATCGAGTCGTTCCATTTCAACGACAGGATCCTGAGGTTCATCTCCAAGAGGACGAAGGAGTGAGACGGCAGGCGTCTAGAAGGGCAATTATACGTCCCGGCTCATCCCGCACCCATGAGGCTGGCGTCCCTGTACTCGGGCGGGAAGGATTCGACCTTCTCGCTCTATCTGGCCGAGCAGATGGGCCACGATGTCCCGTACCTGGTGAACATCGTCCCCGAAGATACCGCGTCCTGGATATTCCACACGCCCAACCTGTCATTGGTCCCCCTGATGGCCGAGTCCATGGGCAAGGAGCTCGTCTCCGCCCGCAGCACCGGCACAGAGGAGGGCGACATGGAGGGTCTCCGCGAAGCGCTGGAGGGGTTGGACGTCGAAGGCGTCGTGTCCGGGGCCATCTGGTCGGATTACCAGTGGGACAGGATGAACATCGTCTGCGGGGACCTGGGCCTGAAGTTCATCGCCCCCCTGTGGAGGAAGGACCAGGACATGCTGATGGAGCAGTTCCTGGATTCCGGGATAAGGTCCGTAATCGTCGGATGCTACGCCGAAGGCCTCGGGAAGGAGTGGCTCGGCCGCGAGATCGATTCGAAGGCCGTGGAGGAGCTCAAGGCTATCCGCGCCCGCACGGGGATAAGCATCATGGGGGAGGGAGGGGAGTACGAATCCCTCACCATCGACTCCCCCATGCATTCGGTCCCGTTGGAGATCGTCTCATCGGAATCCGATTGGTCCAGCCAGGGCGGGACCCTCAGGGTGACGTCCGCCCGTCTCTCAGAGCGTCGGGCCTGAACGACCTGAGCCTCATGGCGTTCGACACCACGGATATCGACGACAGCGACATGGCCGCCGCCGCGATCATCGGCATCTGATTCACCAGCCCGTCGTATCCCAGCAGCACCGGCAGTCCGGCGGCTATCGGGATGCAGACCGCGTTGTAGCAGAACGCGAAGAACAGGTTCTGCTTGATGTTCTTCAGTGCCGCCCTCCCGATCTCCAAGGACGCGGGCACGCTGCGGAGGTCGTCGTTCATCAGCACGATGTCCGCAGATTCCATGGCGATGTCCGTTCCGGATCCCACGGCTATGCCGAGGTCGGATTGGGTGAGCGCGGGGGCGTCGTTGATGCCGTCCCCGGTCATGGCGACCCGTTTCTGCTTCACCTGGAGGTCCTTCACGATCTCCAGCTTGTCGCCCGGCTTGGTCTCCGCCCTCACATCCCCGATCCCCAGCTGGGACGCTATGTGCTCGGCGGTGTCGCGTCTGTCCCCCGTGACCATGATGACGTTCAGACCGTCGGCCTTCATCGAGGCGACGGCGGACGGGCTCTCGGATCTGATCGGGTCCATGATCGTCACGGTCCCGGCGTATGCCCCGTCGAACGCGGCGGAGATGCGCGTGGCGCCGTCCGAGGAGACGGTGTCGTCGGGCATGGCGATCCCGCGTCCCTCGAGGAACGCGCGGCTGCCGACCAGGATGTCCCTCCCGGAAACGCGGCACGAGACCCCGCCCCCGGTGACGCTCTCGAACCCGGAGTGCTCCGGGATCGGTATCCCCTCGGACGAGGCGTATCTCACGACGGCCTCTCCCAGCGGGTGCTCCGAATCGGTCTCCGCGGCGGCGACGAGGGATACGAACTCCTCTGCATCCCCGACGGCTGATACGGACACCACTTCGGGATGCCCGACCGTGCACGTGCCGGTCTTGTCCAATATTACAGTATCTATATTGGCGGCGGCCTCGAGGGACGCCGCGGTCTTGTAGAGGATCC
>CAVDQR010000144.1:0-3760 GCA_963611065.1 Bacteroides ovatus | reverse complement strand
TGCACATGACGAGGAACAGGATGAGCATCTGGGGCAGGAATCCGATGACGGCTCCCACTCCTCCGACGATACCGTTGACCAGCAGATCGGTCAAAGGTTCGCTGACGCCGTTCTGTTCGCACCAGGACGTGAGGCCGGTCTGGATGGGGTCCTCGATGAACCCGTTGAGCCAATCGGTGCACCAGGTACCGATACCGACGATGGAGATCCCGCCGTCCCAGGTGGAGAATCCGATGACCCCCAGGAACACGACGGCGAGGACGCAGATGAAGATGGGGATACCCCAGATCCTGCTGGTGACCACGCGGTCGACCCTGTCGGAGAACGTGCCCCTCTCGTCCCTGGGCGCCTTCTTGACGGCGGCGGAGACGATGTCGGAGATGCTGTTGTAGCGGGCGTCGGCGATGATGGAATCGATGTCGTCGTCCTTCTTGGTCTCGAGGTCCTTGATCGCGCCCTCGATGGATGAGAGCGCATCGGGGAACTCCTCGTTGACCTGGTTGTCGTTCTCGACGAGCTTGACGGCGTAGAAGCGGGCGTGCTCCTGAGGGACCTTGCCCTCCAGGACCTTGGCGGCCTCGGATATGACGTTCTCGACGTCGCCGTCGAAGTTGACGGGCTTGGGGACCTCCTTCTTCTGCGCCGCGGATTCCACGGCGGCGATGAGGTCCTGGATTCCCTCGCCCTTGATGGCGGAGATGGGCACGACGGCGCATCCCAGGTCCCTGGAGAGCTTCTCGACGTCGATCTTGTCGCCGAACTTCTCGACCTGGTCCATCATGTTGAGGGCGATGACGGTGGGGACGCCCACGTCGATGACCTGGAGCGTGAGGAACAGGTTCCTCTCCAGGTTGGTGGCGTCCACGATGTTGATTACAGCGTCCGGGGACTCCTTGAGAAGGTAGTTCCTGGAGACGATCTCCTCGGGGGAGTACGGCGACAGGGAGTAGATACCCGGGAGGTCGACCACTTCGATGTCGTGGCCGCGGACCTTTCCGGTCTTCTTGTCGATGGTGACCCCCGGCCAGTTACCGACGCGCTGGTTCGCACCCGTGAGTTTGTTGAAAAGGGTGGTCTTCCCGCAGTTCGGGTTCCCGGCCAAAGCGATTGTGATGCTCATTCTATTCTCACTCCTGGAAAAACCCGCACCCTGAGAAGCCGGCGCGGGTCTTCGGGATCAGGCGATCTCGATGTTCTCCGCGTCGCCCTTCCTGAGGCTCAGCTCGTATCCCCTCACGGTGATCTCGACGGGATCCCCGAGGGGGGCGACCTTGCGCACATAGATCTGGCATCCCTTGGTGATGCCCATGTCCATGATGTGCCTCTTGAGAGCGCCCTCGCCGTGGAGCTTCACCACCGTGACGGTGGATCCGATCTCGGCGTCCTTCAGCGTCTTCATTCTATCAACTCGCAGGGCTGAACAGGATCTTGTTGGCCATGTGCCTGTCAATGGCGATCTTGGCGCCCTTGACGTCGAGGATGATGTTGCCCCCGGCCTGGCATACGGCCTTCACTTCCGTGCCCGGTGTGAACCCGAGCTCGCTCAGGTACCTCTTGACCTCCTCCTTGCCGGAGATGCTGACTATGGTGCCCCTCTCCCCGACCTTGGCCATCGATACCGGGACACCGGAGGCCTGGTAACCGCAGGACCCTTGGCAGTTCATGCAATGCGCAGCGCTGGCGCCGACGCACGGTGTGGCTGGATTCATGTGGTTTCGGAAGTCCTAAACGTATATAAGGATTAGTGTATCCTAAAAATTCGAGAGGCTCCATTAAATTAAACTCGGAATGCTTAAAATCATCCGGAATGGCATCCAATGCGGGTTTCTGGAGGGGTCCGGCGGATGGGGTCCGCCAAGAATCTTATTATAACGCACCTGGTACGCTCGCTCATGGATGATATCGAGATCGCCCAGGCAGCCAAGGTGAAGAACATCAGGGAGATCGCCGCCAAGATCGGCCTCTCCGAGGATGACATCGAACCCTACGGCAAGTACATCGCGAAGGTTCCCTACGACAAGCTCGACGGGATCTGCGGGGACAGGACCGGGAAGCTCGTCGTCGTGTCCGCCATCACCCCCACCCCCGCGGGAGAGGGGAAGACGGTCACCACCATCGGACTGATCCAGGGACTCGGGAAGCTCGGCAAGAAGGTCGTCGGTGCCCTCAGGGAGCCGTCCATCGGACCCACCTTCGGGATCAAGGGCGGGGCGACCGGAGGAGGCAACTCGCAGGTGTACCCCATGTGGGACATCGACCTCCACTTCACCGGGGACATCCACGCCGTCACCGCGGCGCACAACCTGCTCTCGGCGATCATCGACAACGAGCTGGTCAGGGACAACCCGCACAACATCGACCCGACCAAGATCGTGTTCAAGAAGGCCATGGACATGAACGTCCGCGAGCTCAGGAACATCGTCACCGGTCTCGGGAAGGACAGGATCCTCGGAGGCGTCCCCCACGAGGCCGGGTTCCTCATCACCTCCGCTTCGGAGATCTCCGCGATCCTCGCGCTGTCCACCGACAGGGCCGACCTCCGCAGGAGGCTCGAGAGGATGGTCGTCGCCTACACCTACGACGCCAAGCCCGTGACCGTGAAGGACCTGGGATGCGTCGGCAGCATGATGGTCATGCTCAAGGACGCCATCAACCCCAACCTGGTGCAGACCCTCGAGGGTCAGCCGGTGTTCGTCCACGGGTTCCCGTTCGCCAACATCGCCCACGGGACCAACAGCATCATCGCCACCAAGGCCGCGCTCAGGCTCGGCGACTACGTTATCACCGAAGCAGGATTCGCGTCCGACCTCGGGGGCGAGAAGTTCATGGACATCGTCTGCAGGGAATCCGGCATGAGGCCGGACTGCGTCGTGGTCGTGGCATCCATCAGGGCGCTCATGACCCACGGAGGGGCCGTTCTGGACGACCCGGCGACGATGACCGACGATGCGCTCAGGATCGGACTGTGCAACCTGGACAAGCACATCGAGAACATGTCGTCCTACGGAGTGCCCGTCGTGGTCGCGGTCAACCGCTTCGCCCACGACACCCCCGCCGAGATGGAGATGATCATGGAGCACTGCAGGGAGATCGGCGTCAGGTGCGCCTTCTCCGAGGCGTTCTCCAAGGGTGGGGAGGGAGCCGTGGAGCTCGCCGAGACCGTCCTCGACGTCCTGGAGAACGAGAAGACCGACTTCCGCTTCCTGTACGATGTGGAAGCCCCGATCAAGGAGAAGATCGAGGCCGTGGCGACCAAGATATACGGCGCCGGATCGGTCACGTACTCCAAGGAGGCCGAGAAGTCCATCGCGCAGATGGAGGCCGACGGATACGGGAAGCTCCCGGTGTGCATCGCCAAGACGCAGGCGTCTTTGACGGATGATTCCAAGGTCAAGGGCGCTCCCAGGGGATGGACCCTCAGCGTCAGGGAGGTCCAGCTCTCCGCCGGAGCGGGATTCGTGGTCCCCGTCTGCGGGACTCTGACCCTGATGCCCGGACTCCCGAAGGTCCCCGCCGCCATGAGGATGGACCTCACCGAGGACGGCAGGATCGTCGGACTCAAGTGAAACTGCAAATGGGCCTCTCCCGGGTTTCGGGAGGGGTCCGGAACCTTCTTCCTTCTATTCATCGGACCCGGTCCGATGTGCATTATCCGTTTTCTCGGAGTTTGATCTGGCCGCTCCATCGACGACGGACTGCCGTGAGCCGCGCTATCGGAACATTTGCTGTGAGATTGAACCGATGGGTTAGGGATTCATAC
>CAVDQR010000143.1:0-3768 GCA_963611065.1 Bacteroides ovatus | reverse complement strand
GAATCTTCATGATGGCTAGACAGGCCGAAGCCGTTGCCGATGTGAGCAAGGCCCTATCCGATCCCACGAGGGTGTCCATCCTCCACCTCCTGAGGGAGGAGGCCATGGACTCCTCGGGGCTGGCGTGCGAGCTCGGGATCCATCAGACCTCGGTGAACTACCACCTGTCGTTCCTGATGAAGGCCGGATTGGTGTGCTGCGAGCGCGACGGCAGGAAGAACCTCTACAGCGTCCTGATCGACGGGTTCATCCTCCTGGAGGAGTACCTGGAGATGTTCCTCACCGATATCGCGGAGGAAGAGCTGTGACCAACGATTATCAACAACCGCCCCTTCCACCCGGAGCATGATGGGAATGTTCTGCCCCCGGTGCCATACGCTGGTCTCCCCGCTCGACCAGAGATGCAGGTCGTGCGGGAATTCCCTCGACAAGATGGTCGAGAGCAACCAGTCGACCATCGACTTCGCCGAGGAACGCCGTCCCAGGAAGCAGGAGGTCGTGGTCGAGGCTTCGGACGAAGCCCCGTTCATGCCCTATCGCCCCCGCGGATGCCAGATGGACATCATCCGCGACATGGTTACGGCTCTCGACGCCGGAAGGCACTTCGTGATGGAATCCGGGACCGGCACGGGGAAGACCATCATCTCCCTCGCCGCCGGATTGGAGCACGCCGACAAGACCGGCAAGACCATCGTCTACCTCACCAGGACCATCTCGCAGAGCGACCAGGTCATGAGGGAGCTCCGCTCCATATCCAAGATCCACGACGTGTCCGGCATCGCCATCACCGGCCGCGCCAAGTCCTGCCCCCTGTTCAGGGGCGTGAAGGACTACGAGAACATCCCCTCCAACGTCCTCTCCATGATGTGCGAGGACGTCCGCGAGAAGAGCCTGAAGGGGAGGGCCGGCGGATGCAGGTACTTCGACAGGGTGCAGCACACCCTGCCCCAGATCGAGCAGTACGTGAAGACAGAGTTCCCCACATCGGACGAGCTGGATTCCTTCTGCGTGAAGCTCCAGGTATGCCCCTACGAGGCCAAGAAGGCCCTGATGAAGGGCGCGAAGGTCGTCGCCGCCCCGTACGTCCACATCCTGGACCCGGACATCAGGGACAGCCTGATGACCAACCTGGACCGTCCGGGCGATCCCGAATCGCTGCTGATCATCGTCGATGAGGCGCACAACCTCGTCGACGCGGCACGCGACAGCGAGACCTTCCGCATAGACAGGTCCATGGTCGACTCGGCAATCGACGAATGCTCCACGTTCAGACGGCAACCCATGGTGTGGAACGATGTTGACCTCAAGCAGTTCCTCACATTCCTCAAGGCGTGCATCCGCGGGGTGGCGATAGACCTCATACCCGTCGGATCCGACACCGCCGTCATCCAGGGACCCCTGATCGAGGAGCGCATGATGGCCAAGTTCGGCATGACGCAGAAGGACCTCGAGGACGCCATATCCATGGCCGAGGAGATCGGGGGCGACCGTACGGACGCTTTGATGGAGGCGGGGGAGAACCGCGTCTCCGACATACAGACGGTCGCCGCATTCCTGGATTCGTGGTGCGGCGCTTCGTCCGAGAGGTTCGTCAGGACCGTGAAGGCTGACAAGGACGGGGAGTTCCTGCGCGCCTGCTGCATCGATCCCGCCGAGATCTCCAAGTTCCTCAATTCCACCAAGGGGACCGTCCACATGTCCGGGACCCTGCAGCCGCTCGACCAGTACGCCCGCGTCATCGGGCTGTCGAACAACTGCACCTTCAGGAAGTACCCGTCCCCGTTCCCACCGGAGAACAGGAAGGTCGTCTACACCCCCGACCTGACCACGAGATGGCAGGACCTGAAGAACGATCCTGGCATGAAGAACCGCCTGGAGAAGACCATCGCGGACCTGTGCAACTCCGTGGACAAGAACACCCTGGTATTCTTCACGTCGTACGCAAGCATGTCGTCCATGCGCGGATACATGGAATCCCACGTGCAGAAGAGGATGTACTGGGAGGAATCCCGCAACCCCCAGAGGAACGCCTCCAATCTCGCATCCTTCCGTGCGAGGCGCGACGGCGTCCTGTTCTGCGTGATGGGCGGCAAGTTCGCCGAGGGGATAGACTTCCCCGGGGAGGAGCTGTGCTTCGCCATCGTGGTGGGGATCCCGTATCCGCCCCCGTCGCCGGAGATGAAGGCCATGAGCGACATGTTCGACGCGAGGTACGGCTCCGGGAAGGGTTGGCTCTACTGTTCCGCCGTACCCGCGCAGAGGAAGATGAAGCAGGCCATCGGCCGTCTGATCAGGACGGAGACCGACAGGGGCATGGCCGTCATACTGGACAACCGCGCCTCCAGGTTCGTGAGGGAGCTGGACGCCGAGAAGTGCGACGACCCCGTCGCCGAGGCCGCCAGGTTCTTCAGATGAGCATCTTCGGCGTCGGTGGAAAATCCGTATATATCGGCCTTCGATGGCACCCCAAGAATGCCTCTAATCAACGTCCTCTGCGATGTGAAGATATGGATCGTGCTGGGTATCATCCTGGCAATGACCGTGGGCTTCGACAGCCCCGACGCCGCGAACATCCTCGTGGTCGTGCTCATCGCCCAGATGGCGGTATCCCTCGACGGGATACAGTTCAAGAAGGACGATTTCAAAACATACGACAAGGAGATCCTGGTCAGCATCCTGTGCTGCTTCGGTGTGAACACCCTGCTGACCCTGGCCTGCGGTCTGCTTTTCATCAACGACACGCATCTCTGGACCGGATGGGTCATGCTCTCGTCCGTCCCCTGTGCGATCTCCGTCGTGGTGTGCACCCTGGTCATGAGGGGTGACACGAAGATGTCGGTCCTGGCGCTCACCGGGATATACGTCGTCGCCATCGCCCTGACCCCGCTGATCACCCACTTCCTGCTCGGGGACGCGGTCAACCCGCTCGAGGTGCTGAAGTACATCGTCCTGTTCATCGCGGTGCCCTTCGCCCTGTCGTTCCTCGTCAAGAGGATGCATCTGCACAGCACCACCAAGTCGATCTTCATCAACCTCATGATGCTGCTCCTGGTGCTCGTGGGCATGGGGAGCAGGAGGGACTACATCATCAACGACTTCGACGTCGTCCTCCTGCTGATCGGCGCGTGCATCATCAGGATCTTCCTGGTGAGCTTCGCGTTCCTGTTCGCGTTCAAGAAGGCGGGCGTGAAGCGCGACAACGCCGTGGTGTACCTGTCGATGATCGCCTGGAAGAACTCCGGGATGTCCATCTCCATGACCATGGCCCTGTTCGCCGCCACAATGCCCGACGCGGTCCTCCCGTGCATCGTGTCCCTGGTGATGGAGGCCGCCTGGTTCGCCGTCATGTCCAAGGCAATCGAGAAGGTGTGGCCTATCAGCGACGACATCCCCGTCGCCTCGCTCTGAGGCGGCGGGCATCGCCCCGATGCTGTTTCCGGACACCATCTGTTATAACAAGTCCGATGATATGGAGGTCCGATGCGCGACGAGCCGACGGGTGGCAGGGACTTCTTCGACAGGACGTACGACTTCGTACGCCTGGCGGTCGAGAGATCCGCGATCGTCGTCATAGCCGCCATCGCCCTCCTGATGATCCTGTCGGCCGTTGTATACGTGCTGAGGGTCCACATGGGCGAGACCGGCATCTCGCCGACGGTGTCCATCGCATTCCTGGCATTGGCCGCCGCCGGGGTCCTGATCCTGACGGACGACGAGCGCAGCCTTCCCCGTTCCGTGGGGTTGTACGCCGTCGGGTTGGGGATCTAC
>CAVDQR010000142.1:0-3781 GCA_963611065.1 Bacteroides ovatus | reverse complement strand
GGACATCGCGGTGGACGCCGGGGAGTCGCAGAAGACCGTCGCCGACGTCACGAGGATCGGCGGGGGGCTCGACATCACCATCGAAGGGGTCGTCGTCGACGTGAAGAACGGAAGCGGCCTCATCAAGAGGTGCCCCACCTGCAACCGCTCGATGTTCAACGGGATCTGCTCCGTCCACGGCACCGTGGAGGGGGTCCCCGACATGAGGATGAAGCTCGTGGTCGACGACGGTACGGGCGCCATCGGCGCCATAGTCAACCGCGCCGACACCGAGAAGCTCACCGGGATATCGATGACGGCGGCCATGGGCCTCGCCGCCGCCAGGGGCGAGGGGGTCGTGATCAGGGAGCTCATGGGCAAGATCCTGCTCCGCAGGGTCCGCATCACAGGGAACGTCATGAGCGACGACTTCGGACCGAGCATGATCGTCAGGTCGGCCTCCGACGTGGAGGTCGACGTCCAAGGGGAGGCGGAGAAGCTCCTCTCCGAGGTGGAGGCGGCACTATGAACGGAAGCAACGGCAGCGCGAAAGCGAACCCCAGGGAGACCGCGTGGAGGGTGTTCGCCAACGAGGTGAACTCCGCCACGTACGAGATCAAGGCCACGGAGGAGAAGATGCCCTCGTATCTCGTGTCCCCTCTGGGAGCGAAGATCAACAGGGTCCTGATCGCCGGAACAATGACGGAGAAGGCCAACAGCGGGACCGAGGACGAGCCCCAGTGGAGGGCCAGGGTCCAGGACGTCAACGGACAGTTCTATCTGAACGTCGGCAGGTTCCAGCCCGAGGCCGTGGCGGCCATGGCCGACATCGAGCCCCCGTGCTTCGTAGCGGCGGTCGGGAGGGTCAGGGCCTACACCAACGACGAGGGGAAGACGTTCGTGTCCGTCCGCCCCGAGCGCATCATCAAGATCGACGAGTCCACCCTGAACGAGTGGCTCCTGGACACCGCGGAATCCACCTGGGCCAGGCTCAAGTGGATGAAGCAGGCCGTGGCGATGCCCGACGCGAAGGTCGCGGACTTCATCAAGATGGGCATGAGCCCCGTCCAGGCCGAGGGGCTGCAGTGCGCCCTCGACAACTACGAGATGCCGGACTCCTCCGTGTACCTCAAGACGATCCAGAACGCCCTCCGCAGGCTCCTGCCGGAGAAGGACGTGGACTTCGGATTCCCGGAAGGGGTCGACGACAACCCCGACGAGATCGACATGGACGACAACGACTCGGGAAGCCAGAACCACGGTCAGATGGAGGACATCGTCCTCCAGCTCCTGGACGAGCTGGACACCGACGGCAAGGGCGCCCCCAGGGACGAACTGGAGAGGCGCGCGGAAGCCGAAGGGATAAGCAGCATCGAGCTCGAGGAGATCTCCAACCTCCTGATGGACAGGGGACTCGTATACGAGCCGAACCTCAGGTACCTCAAGCGCATCTGAACGGGGCCTCGGGGCCCCTCAAACCCCTTCCCCGGGGATCCCCCGGGATCGATTCTCCATCATCACAGCCGAGGCGTAGCCCACGACGGAATCCGGATCCAGGCCGATGGATTCGAAGGAGTCCGAATGCCTCACGGCCTCCGGCCTGCATCCCTCGCAGAGCATCATCATGACAGCCGTGGGTCCGTATCCGCACATGGTGACACCGTTGCGGGCCACTGCGCGGTACATCCCCTCCCAGTCCATCCTGCGGACCTGATCGAGCACCAGGCCGTCCAGACGCTCCGCGTCGGCCTTCGGGATGTAATGCGACATGTCGGTCGACGCCAGATACACCACGTCGTACCCATCGCATGCCTCCCGCAACGCGGCCGCCAGCGCGACGGCGGCTTCGGGGGACTGGTCGCTCATCATGACCGGGACGATCCTCGCATCCGGATCGATGTACTGCAGGAACGGCACCTGGACCTCCACGGAATGCTCGTACGCGTGCGCCTCCGGGATGTCCGGGACGCGCTTCGACAGCCTCCTGCAGATGTCCTCATGCACCGGGCACGGCCCGAAGGGCGTCAGGAACGGTTCGGAGCATACCGTGTTGATCCTGCACATGCCGTGATGGTCCGGACCTATGATCACGTACGCGTCGGGGCGTCCGTCCTCCTTCAGCCTGCGGTAGACGTCCGAGGCGACGGCACCGGACGCCATGTAGCCGGCATGGGGCACCATGGCCCCGCGTATGCGCCTGGAATCGCCCGTCCCGCCGGGCAGGCCGGAAGCCAGCGGACTCCTGAAGCATTCCTCGATGACGGCCCTCAGCCTTTCCGGATCCGACGGGTAGAAACGTCCCGCCACTGCAGGATCTCTCATAGAAGGGTGGAAGGGGTTTGTGAAGAAGTTTTTTTGGGGCTCGGGGCCCGCTCACATGACGAGCTTGGCCTCGAAGTCCTCGATCTCGAGCTTGAAGTCGGCGGGGTCCTTGATGTCTCCCCTGTCGACGAGCAGCTGCCTGGAGAGCAGCCAGTAGATGCAGGCCAGAGCGCGCCTTCCCTTGTTGTTGGTGGGGATGACGAGGTCGACGTTGCGGGTCTCGTTGTTGGCGTCGCAGAGGGCGACGATGGGGATTCCCAGGTTGAGGGCCTCGTTGAGGGCCTGCTTGTCGGCCGAGGGGTCGGTGATGACCAGGACCTCGGGCTCGATGAAGTTGGGGTTGGCGGGGTTGGTCAGAGTCCCGGGGACGAACCTTCCGGCGAACGCGGGTGCGCCGATGGCCTTGGAGAACTCCCTGGCGGGCTTCTGTCCGTACTGCCTGGCGCAGACGACGAGGACCCTGTTGGGGTTGAAGCGGCTCAGGAACGCGGCGGCGGCCCTGATCCTGTCGTCGGTCTTCTTGATGTCCAGGACGTACAGTCCGTCGGTCCTGACCTTGTAGATGAACTCCTTCATGTCCGCGGACTTCTGCTGGGTACCGATGTGGACACCGGAGGTGAGGTAGGTCTCTTCGGGGACCAGGAGCTCGTTGCTGTCTATAGGCTGAATGTCGTCGTCTGCCATAGTGATTCCTCTTTATTCAGTTCTTGACGACGGTGATGGGTATCATGTCGCTCTTGAACTCCAGCATGGCAATGTCGATGGGGTCGAGCATGTCCTCGGGATAATCCACGAGCACGGGTGCCCCGTAGGAGATCTGCAGCGACCTGGCGCCGATGATCCTGGCCCTCTCGAATCTGGTGTAGTTATTCACGCAGCTCATAGTCTCACCATGTGGGATGTTGGCCTCGTAATCCGATGTCCGATATAAGCGTTTGCCCGCCCTGTTAGTATAAACCACAAACAACGCACGCGCGTATATAGGAGAGCGCACGGAGGACGACAACGGTTATTTCGGCGGACGGGTTGGGGGAGGGCATGACCGGGGAACTGGAGATGTGCGCGGCGGCGTTCTTCCGCACGATCGGCAAGGACGTCGCGACGGCCGACGAGTTCGTCATGGGCGTATCGCTCGGACAGAAATGGATGACCCCCACCGATGCCAAGGCCTTACTGAGGGCCATGACCGGGAAGGGCGTCCTCACGAGCAGGGACGGATACATCCGCCCCTCGTTCGACATCTCGTCCGTGGACGTTCCCCTTGCGTACCGCCCCCCGAAGGACATCCTGTCCGCTGAAGTGCCAGATGAGCCGAGGAAGGCCCCTGCGGCGGACGATGGGGAAGATGTTTTCCCCAAGCTGATGGATGTCGCCGTGGGCGCCGGCATGCAACGCAGGGAGTTCATCCAGGAATGCAACAGGATACAGAAGAGGCTCGACGTGGATATCTCCGTCGCCGCACTGATCGTGCTGCGCGACG
>CAVDQR010000141.1:436-3793 GCA_963611065.1 Bacteroides ovatus | reverse complement strand
GACCTGGCTTCCGGGCACAGCTGTATCTCATCGAGGAACAGCACCGTTTCATCTTTGACGAGTTTGAAATCGGGGTAGTTGATGGAGATCTTGTCTAGGATCTTCATGGCCCTGGTGCTGTCCTGGAAAATCTTGCGGGACTCCTCCTCGCTGAGATCTATCTTGCAGTAGCTCTTGTAGTTGGTCCTGCAGAACTCGTCGATGATGTAGGTCTTTCCTATCTGGCGACTCCCGGTGATAACCAGGGCTACCTTGTTGGGATCCTCCTTCCAGGATTCGAGGATCCTCATCATCTTGCGTTCCATGGTAGTGGATGAATGGGGAGGTATTACTAGATTCCGTATCTCCGATTCTAGTAAAATTACTAGATTCCGTATCTCCGATTCTAGTAAAATTCCTAGATTCGGAGATTTTTAGGAGCAGAGATTTGTGCCCCAGTACGTTTGGATACCACTATATCTGTGAAAGCCAGCATCCTCTCGAGGCTATATGTCGACCTGTGGATCCTTTGGATGGATAGTCCGTTCGATGCCATCCACGCGGCCCTCGGATTGCTTCAGGACAGTTTTTTTATATGGCGATAAAATAGGCCTTCTCACCGTCAGAGGTCTACAAATGATCTGCAACGCTACATCGGTCCTGCTTCTGCTGCAGTGATTCCATACATGGTAGCGGACGGTTTGAGGTGTTTAAATGGAGACTCAGACCAGTGATAACGCTCGGGAGATGCTTGCTATCAGCCCCTACAACCAGCTGTCGCTCCCGAAGCTGCCCGAAGGGAGGGGTCCGATTCAGATATTCGACACCACGCTCCGCGACGGGGAGCAGGCCCCTGGCATCGCCCTCAGTCCGGATGACAAATTCAAGATCGCCGAGATGCTCGACGACTTCGGCGTGGACTACATCGAGGCGGGATTCGCCGTTTCGAGCGACATCGAGCGCGAGACCATCCGCCGCATCAAGGAGGCCGGGATGCACGCCACCGTGCTCAGCCTCGCCCGCTCCGTCCAGAAGGACGTGGACGCCGTGGCGGACACCGGCGTGGACTACGTGCACACGTTCATCGGCACCAGCCCGCTCCACAGGGACTTCAAGCTCAAGATGTCCAAGGAGCAGGTCATCGAGAGGGCCGTGCAGACGGTGGAGTACGCCAGGAGCAGGGGCCTCCAGGTCCAGTTCTCCTGCGAGGACGCCACCAGGACCGAGCTCGACTACCTCATCGAGGTGTACAAGGCCGTCGTGGACGCCGGAGCGTGCGCGATCAACGTGCCGGACACCGTCGGTGTCATCGTCCCCCAGGGGATGAGGTACCTCATCGGGGAGATCGCAAAGGAGATCAAGGTGCCCATCAGCGTGCACTGCCACAACGACCTCGGGATGGCGGTGGCGAACACCATCGCCGCCGTCGAGTCCGGAGCGACCATCTGCCAGGCCACCGTCAACGGGATCGGCGAGCGTACCGGCAACGCCTCCCTCGAGGAAGTGGCCGTGAACCTCTTCGCCAACTACGGCGCGGAGACCGTGCAGCTCTCGAAGATCGGACAGGTTTCAGCCTATGTCGAGCGCATGACCGGTTTCCCGATCGCGTTCAACAAGCCCATCGTCGGGCGCAACGCGTTCGCCCACGAGTCCGGGATCCACGTCCACGGCGTGATGTCCAACACCGCCACCTACGAGCCCTTCAAGCCCGAGCTCGTGGGAGTCGCCAGGCACATCGTCATCGGGAAGCACTCCGGAGAGCACTCCGTCCGCGGAAGGCTCGACGAGCTCGGGATCAAGTTCCCCGAGGAGCTCATGCCCCAGCTCATGGAGACCGTCAAGGAGACGGCCGTGGGGGACAAGGAGATCGACGACGCCGAGCTCAGGGCCCTCGTGGACCACATCCTGTACAACGACTCCATCGGCGAACCCGCGGTCAAGCTCGACGGCGTGGTCGTCGTGACCGGCAAGGGCGTGACGAGCACGGCCACCGTGAACCTCTCCGTGAAGGGAGAGCCCAGGGTCATGGCCGCAACCGGTGTGGGTCCCGTCGACGCCGCCATCAGGGCTATCTCCAAGGCGGTCAACGACAAGATGTCCCTCGAGGAGTACAAGCTCGCCGCCATCAACGGGAACGCGGATGCGCTGTGCGAGTGTACGGTCATGATCAAGAACGCTCAGAACGACGGTTTCTCCTGTGTCGGGAAGGCCGTCGGACTGGATGTCGTCCAGACCTCGATCGACGCCATGATCGCGGCGATCAACAGGGACTTCAGCAGGAAGCTCTGAACATTTTCCAAAACCCGGTCCCCGAGAGGGGGCCGGTGCCTTCTCTAGGTCCCCTGCGGGGGTTCTCGGAGGTTACATTCTGCGACCGGGTACCCGCGTGTACTACGGACGTGTTGATATTCCGTCCCCATCTTTCGAGCATCCGGCGACATCAGATATTGATGGTCGCTGCTATCCCCCGGACATGTGCACCAGGGATTATTTCGACTCGCTTCCGAAGTACGTTCCCGGCAAAGGATGGCGGCTCGCCGGAGATATCATCACTCCCGACGAGGCGGAGAGGATCCTGAAGGGTAGGAACATCCCCTTCAGGAAGCCGGATCCGGGATTCAGGAGCCTGAAGCCGATACTGTCCGTCGAGATGACCGGCATGTGCTACATCGACCATGTCGAGGAGAATCTCGTAGGTCTGAGGCCGGGCGATTATCTCGAACTGTCGAGGGAGAGGGACAACGGGCACGACAGGAACACCGTGGCCGTCATAAGGGACGGTCTCAAGGTGGGATACATCCCGAGGGTCGACAACAAGGTCATCGCGAACATGATGGACCAGGACATCGAGCTGTTCTGCAGGCTGTCATCCGTTGGAGAGGACAGGAAGCATGCGAGCGTCTGCCTGTTCCTCGAATCGGACACGCCTCCCGCGTACCTACACTACGACAGATATGACGGGTTCATGAGGGTGCCGTTCGGCTGGGATTGGATGGATAAGCTGACGTTTGGGGAGAGAATGGATGAGGGTACTTGGCACAGGGACTTCACCGAGGAGGAGCTGTGGCATCTGCAATGGGGCGCCGACGACTGTCCTATGGATCCCAGGAGGGGGATGATCTGCGATGAGAAGGGGACGATGCATTTCGTCAGCCTCCTCGCCGGATGCAACATCGCGACGATCCATACGGGGAAGGACGGGGAGCACCGCATAGAGTATGCCAGACCCGGCAGGTCGGATTACGACGAAGGGCTGGCCGCTATCAGGAAGATGTTGGACTATTGGTTCGACAAGTGGACCAGACCGGTGGAGATGAGCCTGGAGGAAATGCCCTGCGGGGTTCAGGGGAACATGGCGCCTTACGGACGGTATCGGAG
>CAVDQR010000141.1:0-363 GCA_963611065.1 Bacteroides ovatus | reverse complement strand
TCCAGAGGCATCGTGAGATCGACCGTCCGCTTATGGATGGCGGCCGCGCGTTTAGTTCCCTTGAGCGAGGTATCCATCACGACAAGGAGGTCCAGGTCGCTGTGGTCCCCGGCTTCGTGACGGGCCACCGATCCGAAGACGATGATGAGCTCCGGCGAGAAGACGGAGGCGATCCTGTCGATGACCGCCTATGCCGTGTCGTAGTCGAACATCCCATTCCTCCGGATTCTGGACGGATATCGCCGTATTTAACCCGGAACGGAGGGTCCGAGGAGGCCCTCCGCAGGGTTCATGTGGTAGAGCGATGACGTCATTCGGTCGGATGAAACGCCCGTGATGGCGCCGTTTGCGCACCTTTTCCCC
>CAVDQR010000140.1:0-3868 GCA_963611065.1 Bacteroides ovatus | reverse complement strand
GTGGTGACGATCCTCCCGATGACCTCGGGGTTCGCCAGACCCGCGGTCTGGTAGATCAGATCGAGATCTATCTTCTTCCCGAGGGATGCGGCCACCTGCAGGGAGTTGACGGCCCTGCGCATGTCGCCCCTGGCGATGCCCACCAATCCCTTCAGCGCATCGTCGTCGATGTCCACGCTCTCGTTCGAGATTATCTTCCCCAGGTAATCGGAGATCTCGGCGTCGGTCAGGGGTTTGAACTTGAACACGGCACATCTCGACTGGATCGGGTCGATGATCTTCGACGAGTAGTTGCATGAGAGGATGAACCTGCAGATGCCGGAGTACTTCTCCATGGTGCGTCTGAGGGCCGCTTGCGCATCGGAAGTCAGCGCATCGGCCTCGTCCATGAATATGATCTTGAACTCGGCTCCGCCGACCGGGGAGGTCCTGGCGAACTCCTTGATCTTGCCGCGGACCACGTCGATACCCCTCTCGTCGGAGGCGTTGAGCTCTATGAAGTTCCCCTGCCAATTGTCCCCGAACATCTCCCTGGCGAGGGCGAGCGAGCAGGTGGTCTTCCCGGTCCCCGCGGGTCCGGTGAACAGGAGGTGGGGCATGCTGCCCGACCTGACGTATGCCTTCAGCCTGTCCGTGACATGCTTCTGCCCCGCGACGTCGTCGAGCGTTTTCGGCCTGTACTTCTCCGTCCAGATCTCGTTCATGGGAACCGACCCTCCATGCGTGCGGTTCTTAATAGAGTTGCGCAGCTCGGAAAAATAGTTAGAATAATCTAAGGATTCGAAACGGTTTAATAAATCTAACAAATCGCCCGGGCCCAATGAAGAACAACGCACACGGACTGCTGCTGGTGACCATCGCCATCAGCATGTTCCTCGATGGACTGGACGGGACGATCGTGAATGTCGCATTGCCGGACATAGCCGAATCCTTCGGGATAGGCACCGGGGACACGTCGTGGGTCGTGACGATGTATTTCCTCGTCATGGCCGGGCTGATCCTGGTGTTCGGCAGGATCTGCGACATGGGCGCCATCAAGAAGGTTCTGGTGTACGGGATGGCGATATTCACCATCGGATCCCTGATGTGCGGCCTGTCGCCCACGTTCGCGATGCTTCTCGCCAGCCGCGCGTTCCAGGGCATCGGGGCGGCGATGCTCGCATCGTCGGCCGTCATGCTGGGGGTGAAGTACCTCCCGAAGGAGAAGCTCGGATTGGCGATGTCGCTGGTCGTTCTGGGGGCGTCGTTGGGTCTCGCCGTGGGACCCACCCTGGGTGCCGTCCTGACGGAGTTCATCTCCTGGCATTGGATCTTCTTCATCAACGTGCCCATCGGTGCCGCGGCGGTGGTCATAGCGCACCGCGCGGTGCAGCCGGACGAGCCTCTGCAGGAGGGCGACCTGGACCTCCCCGGGTCGGCGCTGCTGTTCATAGCCATCGTTCTGGGATTGTTCGCCATCGAGAGGATGCCCTCCGAGGGGTTGAACGCCGTGGGCATAGGATCCGTCGTCGGATGCATCGCGGCGCTGGCCGCGTTCCTCGTCTACGAGAAGGGCAGGGCGAGCCCGGTGCTCAAGACGTCCCTGTTCCGCAACAGGGACTTCGACACCGCCATCCTGGCGTACGTGGCGGTCAACATGTGCATCCTGGGCGTGGTCTACCTGGTGCCGTTCTTCATGAGGAAGGCGCTCGGGTTCGACACGCTGGAGAGCGGGCTGTTCCTGTCCCTGCAGGCGATCTCCATGATCGCGTGCTGCCTGATCGTGGGGAGGAAGTCCGACGTGCTGGGGGACCGCCTGTTCTCGATACTCTCGTGCTTCATGCTGCTGGTGTTCACGACGATGACCCTGTTCTGGGGACCGGACAGCAGCCTGGCGTTCATAGCGATCTCCCTGCTGGTGTGCGGCACCGTCTGGGGAATCGGAGGCGGACCGATGGGAGCGAGGATAGTCGATTCCCTCCCGGACGAGGACAGGGGCTCGGGGTCGTCGATGATCTCGTTCATCATGTACTTCAGCTCGGCCCTGGGGACCGCCGTCATAGCGGGGATGTTCGGATTAGGATCCGGGGCGGGCTCCGGTTCGATATCCGATGTGCCGGTGGACACCTTCATGGACGGGTTCACGTTCTGCATGGCGTTCAGCGTCGTCCTGGCGCTGATCGCGCTGTTCTGTTCGTGGAAGCTGAAGATCGACAGGAGAGCGCATCGATGAGCGATGACGGCAGGAGGCTGCTGAGGCTCATCTCGTCCGGGTCGCTCCTGGAGCTGAAGATGCTCAAGGCCGACCCGGTGAGGTCTGCCCCTCTCGAGGCGGAGCGCATCACGTACAAGGACGTCCTCATCATCGATGCCATCTCGGAGACGGAGAACTGCACGGCGTCGATGCTGGCGGATATCACGTCCCTGACCAAGCCCACCATATCTGTTCGCCTCAAGGGATTGGAGAAGAAGGGGATGATCCGCAGGGTCCGGTCGGAATCCGACCGCAGGGTCGTGCATCTCGTATTGGATCCCACGGTGGCGGACGGGTACAGGTGGGAGGAGGAGCTCCTGCAGGGCATCGTGGACGATCTGAGGGAGCGCTACGGCGACCGCAGGGTCGATGAGTTCATGGAGATGGTGGCCGATGCGGCATCGACGATCGCATCCTGCGATCCGGAACAGGGGGAGAGGGAACGATCACGACGGCCGACATCGAAGGGAAGGAGCTGGCGCTCATCGCGGTGGACATGCAGAACAAGTTCGCTTCCGGGGCGCTCCGCGCTCCGACGGAGGGGATCCTTCCTGCGATCAACGCGGCGATGTCCATGTTCAGGGAGGCCGGCAGGCCTGTCGTCCTGATCAAGATGGACGGCGAGGGTCATGGCACCGAAGGGATAGAGGACCCCGACGGGTTCGTCAGGGGGCTCCGTACGGGATCCGAAGACATCGTCGTGCACAAGACCGAGATGAACGCGTTCTGCGGGACCGGCCTGGGGGATATTTTGAGGGACAGGGGCGTCGACGGGGCGGTCATCTGCGGATTGGTCGCCAAGTGGTGCGTCCATGCGACATACTTCGGTGCGTACGACGAGAGCATCTGCCCGTACCTCCTGAGAGGAGGCACCGCATCCTCCGATCCGAAGGACACCGCGATGGTCGAGGCGTTGTGCAAGACCGTCGGTCCGGAGGACATCGTCAGGAACCGCGCCTTCGGGGGATTGGATTCTTTTAAGTTCCGACCATACCCCGCGCCATGAAGGTCTACGAAGCCTACCGCATGGCGATCGAGCTGGGGATGTCCAAGGACCCCCGCCCGGAGGACGAGGTCAAACGCGTCCTGGACGAGGCGAAGCGCGAGTTCGAGAAGGCGGACGACGACGCCAAGGAGCTGTTCGACGGGGAGCGCCTCTGGAACCCCTATCAGGATTGCAGGTTCTCGTACGGTTCCAAGGAAGCGGAGGACATCGATGCGGAGACCCTCATGTGGGGCATCGACATCGGCACCGGGGAGGTGCTGTTGGCGGACCGTTTGAGGGAGAAGGGTCGCAGGATCGACGCTCTCGTGGCCCACCATCCCCTCGGATCATCCAAGGTCCTGTTCCCGGAGGTCATGTCCATGCAGGCCGACATGTACCATTCCTGCGGGGTCCCGATCAACGTCGCCGAAGGCATCATGGGACCGAGGACGGACGAGGCTCTGAGGAACATCATGGGTGTGAACCACAACCAGGCTGTCGATGCTGCGCGTCTGCTGGGCATCCCGCTGTTCAACGTCCATTCCGCGGCGGACAACATGGTCCAGTGGTATCTGACGGAACTGTTCGAGAGGGAGCGCCCGAGGACGCTCGGCGATATCGTCTCCATCCTGATGAGGGAGCCCGAGTAC
>CAVDQR010000139.1:1038-3898 GCA_963611065.1 Bacteroides ovatus | reverse complement strand
CGTGAGCAAGCTCTACGTCGACATGTACGAGCGCATCACCGGCGAGAAGTTCTGATAAAGAAAAAGGGAGGCCCCTTCGTCACAGGATGTCGACGAAGGCGAGCCTCTCCCCTTCGGGGCATTCCGCGGTGGATCCCATGCGGACCACCGCGACCTTGCACCCGTTCTCCTTCCCCACGGGGTGGCAGAGCCTCCAGTTGGGGCATCCGGGCCTCTCGCACTTGGGCTCGTTGAATGTGACCGTGACCCCCTCGAGGAGTCCCTTCTTCGGAAGAATCGCAGGCGTGGGGACCTTCTCCACCTCGGCGGCGACCACTTTCCCGTCCTCCAGGGCGGGGCAGTCGTGCTCCTGCTTCCTGAGAGCCGTTATCCTGTATCTCGAACCCGGTTCGAGGCTGTTGCAGACGCCCTTGAGCTTGCAGCCCTCGCACTCCTCCATCGGACCGATGTAATAGAACTCGGAGCCGCTGTCCGCGATCCCCCTGCTGACCAATGTTATCGCCATCATATCACCCCCGTGGCTTTAGCGACCTTCTCCGCCACTTCCTCGGTTATGCCCTTGTCCCCCAGGATGGTGAACCTGTCCGAGCGGATCTCGGTGGCGTGGGCCATGCAGTAGATGAGGTCCTCGGCGGAAACTCCCAGTTCTTTCGCCGTCGTCGGCGCTCCGATCTCCGCAAGCGCATCGCGTATCCTCTCCCAGTCGCCTCCGTGGAGGTACATGGTCATTATGGATCCCACGCCGCACTGCTCCCCGTGGAGGGCCTTCCCGGGGCACCTGATGTCGAGCATGTGGGAGATCATGTGCTCCGCCCCGCTGGTGGGGCGGGAGCTGCCGGCCACGATCATGGAGATCCCGGACATGATGATCGGCTTGATGGCCATCCAGACGCTCTCCTCCACATGGGGCTTGATCAGACCCGAGCTCTCGAGTATGTTCTCGGCCGCGTACATCGAGAAGGAGTACGCCGACCTGCTGAACGATTCGCCCTTCAATCTGCGGGCGAAGTCCCAATCCTTCACCGCGGTGAGGTTGGAGATGACATCCGCGCATCCCGAGGCGAGGAGCCTGTAGGGCGCCTCGACGATTATCTCCGTATCCGCCAGGACGCCCATGGGCGAGGCGGATGCGATGGACCTGGATCCCTCCGCGGATTTGAGCGACGCGCGGTTGGAGGCGATCCCGTCGTGGGATGCGGACGTGGGGATGGCTATGAACGGTATGCGGAGCTCGTTGGATACGATCTTGGCCGTATCGATCTTGCTCCCCCCGCCCACGGCGAGGATGAACGTGGACCCGAACTCCCTGGCCTGCTCCGCGGCCTTCTGGGCGTTCTCCATGGTGGCGTCGCCGATGCGGCAGACGTCGATGTCGTACCCTTCCATGAGGTCCCTCACGCGGTTGCCTGCGACCTCGGAGGTCTTCCCCCCGGTGAGGATGGTGCCCGGTCCGCACAGATGCAGTCCGACGCACATGTCGCGGACGCCGTCCAGGACGCCGTGTCCCGCGACGATGTCCCTGGGCATCTCGACCGCCTTGACCTTCATGAAATCGTCCATGTCTATCTCCGTGACTGTATGGGCGTCCCGTATATAGTAAGTGCCAGATGGTCGTTTGATGCGGATGGCGGCCGGACGGCCGTGCAGGAATCCTAAGGGAAGTTAGGATTTCCGGCGGTTCCGGGGATTTTCCTAAGTCCGCTTAGGATCGTCCGACCTCACCGCTCGAGCTCGCGGTATCTCACCAGGGCGCGCTTCCCGGAGAAGACCATGCCGTACGAGAGCACCCTCCCGTCGACCGATTCCGCGTACCTCTTCTCCACGATCTGGTTCAGGGCCTTCGCGGCGTATCTCTTCATCGTCGCGTCCTTGACTCCTGGTCTGGCCCGCTTCACCTCTATGACGATGCTGTCGACCTGCGGGTCCTTGGCGAGGAGACGTATGTCGAAGTACCCGTCCCCCGATTCCTTCTCCGATTCCACCTTGTATTGCGGGCACCGGAGGAACAACCCGATCAGGAAGGCCTGATAGACGTGCTCGTGCGCCGGTATCCTCAGGCTGAACGATTCCTCGAGGATCTTGTTGAGGTTGGACGTCATACCATCGGCATCGCCCGACCTCATCGCCCGGATGAACAACTCGCACAGCGTCTCCCCGAAGGTCGGGGCCAGATATTTCATGATCTTCGACGAGAAGACGTATTTCATCTCCTGGTTGGGGATGGACACCCTGTACATGTTCCCGCACGGTATCGCGTTCAGGTAGCCGGCCATGACGAGGACCGTGAACGTGCTCTCGCCTCCGATCGATATGTCCTTGTACGTCACCGCGGGGTCGATGACGCATTGCTGCTCGTTGTCCTTCGCCAATTCCATCAGCGAGTCGTACGTCTTCCCATTGGCTTTGGCGAGGATGTCATCTATGATCGAGTTCCCGCTGGTCCCGGCCCAGTACGGCGCGGGCTTGCAGTCCTTCTTGATGTAGCTGATGATGCTCCACGGGTTGTACACATCCTCGTCGCCGAAGCGGTATCCGTCGTACCATTCCCTGGCCTCGTCGATCTTGTCCTCGTGGCCGTTCTCGCGGAGCAGCCACTCCACCTCGTCCTGGGTGAAGCCGAACATCTCGTCGTAATCCGTCGAGAACACGTCGTTCACCTCGAGATTGTTGAGGTCGGAGAAGATGCTCTCCTTCGATATCCTCATCACACCGGTGATGACGGCGAACCTGAGGGACCCGTTGCTCTTGAGCGCGGCCCCGAGGAAGTCCTTGACGAGCTTTTTGACGCTCTTGTGAAGCTCCTCGTCCCCGTAGGTGCCGTTCAGGGGGGAGTCGTACTCGTCGATGAGGATGATCGGCT
>CAVDQR010000139.1:0-1028 GCA_963611065.1 Bacteroides ovatus | reverse complement strand
GGAGTTCGCCCAATATGTATCAGGCTCGAACCCGCTGCGGACGTAGTTCATTATGCTGTACGGGTTATACACGTCGACATTCCCGAAGCGGTACCCGTCGTACCACTCCCTGACCTCGTCCAGTTTCCCGGGATTCCCGTAGTAGGTCAGGATATCCGCGACCTCCGACTCCGTGAATCCGAACCTCTCGTCGGAGTCCTTGGGATTCTTGGAGAAGATGTTGTTCACGACCACGTTGTTCAGGTCGGAGAAGATGCTCTCCTTGGCGATCTGCATGACGCCGGTCATGTAGACCATCTCCCTGTTGGGATTGGTCTTCAGTGCCGAACGGAAGAACCTTCCGAGGAAATCGAGCGTCGCCCTGTGGGACTCCTCCCCGAAATTGTCCGATACGGCGCAGTCGTACTCGTCGATGAGGATGATCGGCTTCTTCCCGTGGTGCGCCTCGATCATCTTGCACAGGTAGAGGATGGAGTTCGAGAGCGTGTCGTAGTCGGCGGTCATCTCGGTCAGGTCCCTGTACCACTTCCGCAGGTCGGAGGTCAGTCTCTCCGAGTCCTTCAGCTCCCCGAACTTGCAGTAGAGGGAGAACACCCTGTTCTTGAGCGACTCCTCGAACTTCTCGTAGCTGCCGATCCTGAGGTCCTTGAAATTCAGGTTGATGACGAAGTTCGAGCTCTTCTCTGGATCGTCCGGGCGGATCTCGGTGATCTTCAGGTCCGAGAAACGGTCGCGCTCGTCGGCGTAGTCGATGTTGAGGTACGCATCGGTCATGCTGAGGTTGAGGGTCTTCCCGAACCTGCGGGGGCGGGTGATCTGGGTGACTTTGGCGGACGACTCGAGAATCTCATCGATGAACATGGACTTGTCCACGTAGCACAGGTCCCCGTCCCTCAGCTTCCTGAAGTCGTCGATTCCGATGGGCATGCCTTCCACGGGTCCCCCTCCTGTCATACTTCAGCGCTTCCGGGTCCTCGGTGACGATTATCTCCGGTTTCTTCCAATGGTCCCGATACGGCGTCCAGTAC
>CAVDQR010000138.1:0-3921 GCA_963611065.1 Bacteroides ovatus | reverse complement strand
GCTTCGTGGGATTCCGTTCGGAGATCCCCATAGAGGGGAAGTTCCCCGACGGCATCGTCCAGGCGGATTCCGGGGAGTTCGGGGTCTGCGTCACCAGGGATCCGGACGAGAAGCCGTTCGATACGACCCTCTGTCTGATCCCCCAGGATATCGTCATCGGGGTGGGATGCAGGCGCGATACCGATCCGGAGAAGATGAGGGAGTTCGTCAGGCGCATCCTGTCCGAGGACGGGATCGCCATGCAGAGGGTGGCGGCGGTATCGAGCATAGACCTCAAGAAGGACGAGGAGGCGATCCTGGCGCTGGGCAGGTTCCTGCGCGCCCCGGTATCGTTCCACACGGCCGAGGAGCTCAATTCCCTCGAGGGGGAGTTCTCCAGGTCCGAGTTCGTCAACAAGATCACATCGGTCGACTGCGTCTGCGAGCGTTCGGCGGTCATCGCCGGCGGGAAGGATTTCATCAGGCGCAAGACGGCGGAGGACGGGATGACCATCGCGGTATGCTCCAAACCGTTCTCGGCGAGGTTCCTATGAGCGGAGTCCTGATCTTCTCGGGCACCGCTGACGGCCGCGCTCTGGCCGAGCAGTTGGCTTCGGAAGGAGCCGAGGTCCACGTGCGCGTGGCCACAGAGTACGGGGCGGTCGTCATGGACGGCGACGGCATAGACGTTCAAGTGGGCAGCTGCGGCGGTGCCGAAGGCATCGCCAGGACCGTCAGGGAGAACGGATACGTCCTGGTGATAGACGCCACCCATCCCTATGCGAGGAGGATATCTGAGCACATCCGCGAAGGATGCGCCGAAGCGGGGGTGGAATGCATCAGGATGCGCCGCGAGGGCGGAGGCTCCGCCGAAGGCGTCATCGAGGTCCCGACGGTGCAGGATGCGGTGGATTTCCTGAAGACGCAGGAGGGGAACATACTGGCGTCCACCGGCACCAACGAACTGGCGCTGTACGCGGGCATCCCCGATTACACCAAGCGCGTCACCGCGCGCATACTATCCACCAAGGAATCCCTCGAGAAAGCGTTCGCGCTGGGGTTCGAAGGGAAGAACCTCATCGCCGCCCAGGGTCCCTTCACCGAAGGGGAGAACGTCGCAGCCCTGAAGAGGGCCGACGCGAAGTGGCTGGTGACGAAGGATTCCGGGACGGTCGGAGGATTCGAGGAGAAGATCCGTGCGGCCAGGGCCACCGGCGCCAAGGTCGTTCTTATAAGCAAGCCGGAGGAATCCGGATACGGTTTCAGCGAGGTCTTAGCGATGGCAGAGGACAGATTGGGTCTAGAGCACGCGGACGGCGGGGTCCCCGCCGGGAAGAGGAGGATCACCGTCATGGGCATCGGCATGGGTCCGGGGGACCTGACGCAGAGGGCCCTGAGGAAGCTCGAAGGCGCCGATCTGATCATCGGGGCCAAGCGCATGATCGAATCCGTCGGTCCGACCGGGGCGCAGACCCTCCAGGAGTACCGCGCCGACGTCATCGCCGAGTACCTGGACGAGCACGAGGAGTATTCCGACATAGTCTGCCTGATGTCCGGGGACACGGGATTCTACAGCGGCACCAAGCAGATCCTCGCGCGCATCGACCGCTCCAGGTTCGATGTGGACGTGGAATGCGGAATCTCATCGGTCGTGTATCTGGCATCCAAACTGGGCGAGACCTGGCAGGACGTGTACCTCACCAGCGCCCACGGGCGCCCTTCAAACCTCGTCGGTCTTTCCAGGGTCCACCCGAAGGTGTTCACCCTCCTGTCGGGTCAGGATTCCGTCCATTCGATGTGCTCCCTGTTCTCCGAATACGGGATGGAGGTGGAGATCGCCATCGGCCAGGACTTCGGCTATCCGACCGAGGCGGTGGTACGCGGGACCCCCTCGGAACTGATGGAGAAAGAATTCGGGGACCTGTGCGTCGCCATGATATTCAACAGGAACCCGGACAGGACCTGTCCGTTGGGGATACCCGACGACGAGTTCATACGCGGCGACGCCCCGATGACCAAGTCCGAGGTGCGCACCCTGTCCGTGGCCAAGCTCAAGCTGACCGACGACTCCGTCGTGTACGATGTCGGGGCCGGTACGGGATCCGTATCCATCGAGATGGCGCTGACCGCGGTCAACGGCACGGTGTATTCCATCGAGAAGGAGGACGCGGCCGCCGATCTGATAGAGCAGAACAAGCTGAAGTTCAAGACCCCCAACGTCCAGGTGGTCCGCGGGACCGCTCCGGATGCGATGGTCGATCTACCTCTTCCGACGCATGCGTTCATCGGCGGGTCCTCGGGCAACCTGAAGCAGATCGTCGAATGCCTCCTGTCCAAGAACCCGGACATCAGAGTGGTCATCAATTCCGTCACGATAGAGACGATGAACGAGACCCTGGAGGTCATCAAGGATCTCGGACTCGTGGAGGAGGAGTTCACCAACGTCACCGTCGCCAAGGCCAGGAAGCTGGGCAGGTACCATCTCATGACGGGCCAGAACCCGGTGTACATCGCGGTGGTGAGGGGCAGATGAGCCTCCCGCGCATCATGATCGCCGCTCCGGCCAGCGGGAGCGGGAAGACCCTCGTGACGTGCGGGATCCTTCAGGCGCTGGTCAACAGGGGATTGAAGGTCGCCTCGTTCAAATGCGGACCCGACTACATCGACCCGATGTTCCATTCCCGCGTCATAGGCACGCGGTCGAAGAACCTGGACGCGTACTTCGTCGAGGATCCCGTCCTGAAGTACCTCTTCGGCAGGACCGCGCGCGAGTGCGACGTGTCCGTGGTGGAAGGTGTGATGGGATTCTACGACGGCATGACGTTCGACGGGACCTTCGCCAGCTCCTGCGACGTGTCCAACAGGCTCGGGATACCCGTCGTCATCCTGATCAACGCCAAGGGCGCTTCGCTCTCGTCCATGGCGATGCTCAAAGGTTTCAAGGAATTCGCGGACAACAACATCCGCGGCGTCATATTCAATCAGATGTCCAAGAAGGTCTACGATTCCATGGTGCCGATGGTGCGGGAGATGGGATTGGTCCCGATCGGATACGTGCCGAAGCTTACCGACCTGGTCCTGGAGAGCAGGCATCTCGGATTGGTGCTCCCGGGGGAGATCGAGGAGCTGAGGGAGAAGCTTAACAGGTTGGCGGAGAAGCTGGAGGAGACCATCGATGTGGATGCGCTCCTGGAGCTTGCCTCGGGCGCTCCCGATCTGGATTACGAGGCTCCCGAGGTCGGGAGGATCGACGGCAAGGTCCGCATCGGTCTGGCCGACGATGACGCGTTCTGCTTCACATACGAGGACAACATCGAGCTGTTGGAGAGGATGGGGGCGGAGATCGTCAGGTTCTCGCCTCTGAAGGATGGGAAACTGCCGGATGTCGATGGCATCGTACTGTCCGGAGGGTACCCGGAACTCCACGGCGAGCAGCTGGAGTCCAACCGCTCCATGCTCGACGATATCCGTTCGAAGATCGAATCCGGCATGCCATGCATCGCGGAATGCGGCGGTTTCATGTACCTCCACGAGAGGATGCAGGACCGCGACGGCGTCGAGAGGAGCATGGTCGGGGCGATTCCGGGAAGGACATGGAACACCGGGAAGCTCTGCAGGTTCGGCTATGTGACGCTGACGCCGGTCTCCGAGGACGGCATGATGCGCTCCAGGCCCTCGGTCAAGGGGCACGAGTTCCATTATTGGGACAGCGAATCCAACGGGGAGGACTGGGAGGCTTCCAAGAGGGGGACGACGTACAGGTGCATCAACGACACCGGCACGCTCCTGGCGGGATATCCGCATATGTACTACTACTCCAACCCCGAGGTCGCGCTGGGATTCCTGAAGAGGTGCGCCGAGTACCGCGACGGGCGCCGTGATCGAGGAGGTTACTCGCATGACGATTCGCGAGAACGATCGTCATAGTCGATGTGTTACGTC
>CAVDQR010000137.1:0-3961 GCA_963611065.1 Bacteroides ovatus | reverse complement strand
GGACCTGGATTTGACGATCCACGGCGGTCCGGGAGGGAGGGGTTCCCCGGGAACGGATATCGGGAGGAACGGTACGCCGACCCTCCGGGCCAGCATGTAGGATTCGAGTTTGTCGTTGGCGATCCTCGACACCTCGGATGGGTTGAAGACCCTGGCACCGCGGGATTCCAGGTCGCGGGCGAGCCTCCAGTCCCTGCTGCGGTTCACTGCGGCATCGGGGGTCCCTTCGGGAAGGGCATCCGTGGTCACGACGGAAGCGTCGAACCCGTGCGCTTCGAGACCTTCTTTCAGTCTCTCGGCGAAGAAGCGGTTGATCCCCAGGTCGGAGCGGTCGTAGAGGATCCAGCAGGTCCTCATCCCCTCACCGCTTCCATGACGTGAGCCAGGATGGCCTCGGACGCATCGATCCCGGTGCAGTCCAGGAGGTTCTTCAGATGGGCGTTGGAGTTGACCTCGCACACGACGGGTCCGTCGGGCGTCGAGATGATATCCACTCCGGCGAAGTCCGCTCCGACGGCCTCGCAGGCGGAGATGGCGAGCTCCGATTCATCATCCGTCGGTGTGTAGGGGGATATGGAGCCCCCGAGGGTCGCGTTGGACCTGAACTCCCCTTCTCTCGCCCTGCGCTCCATGGCCGCGATCGTCCTTCCTCCTACAACTTCGACCCTGATGTCGCGCCCTCCGCATTCGATGTATCTCTGCAGGATCCGGGGAACGAACGGCCCCTCGAACATCCTCCTCAGGGAATCCATGTCCTCTGCGAGATGCACCTGCTGTCCGAAGGACCCGAAGCAGTCCTTCACGACCATCGGGAATCCCAGGATCTCAGCGGCACCTTTGAGGAAAGATAGGTCGTCGTATCCCGAGAACGACAGGGGACATGTCACCGTCGTGATGGACGGCACCCCGGCCTCCGCCAGAGCCAGATGCGTGAGGGACTTGTCGTCGCACACCCCGATGCACTCGGACGGGTTGAACACCCTGTACCCGCACAGCTCCAGGTTCGCGGCGCATCTCACGTCCTTGTCCCAGAACAGCACGAAATCCGCATCCCCCAGGATCCTCCCAGCGGAGCGCCGGTCCCCGACGGGGAACGACAGGTCGGCGTTGGTCAGGACGTCGAGTTCGACTCTCGCCTTGTCCGCCACCCTCTTGAACATCGCGGGCGGTTCGCCGAACTTCTCCCCTTTCAGGAACGCATTGGAGACGAACACGCCGCGCATGGAAGGCCATGGCGTTACCCATATAAGCAGGACCGTCATGCCCGCGTAACGGTTACTATATGTCATTGGGCCCCAACACGGCGTGGTACGCCGGATTATCCAAGAGAGGAATGAGGCTGGGCCTCGATGACGAGATCGAACTTCTCGACAGGCTCGGACGGCCCCAGGACGGCATCCGCCTGATACACGTCGCCGGCACGGATGGGAAGGGATCCGTCTGCGCCATGATGGACTCCATCCTCCGCGCCTCCGGCTTCTCGGTGGGGATGTTCACCTCCCCGGAGATCCTCAGGGTCAACGAGAGCATAAGGATCGGAGGGTCCGAGATAGACGACAGGGACCTGGAGCACGTGCTCGGTGTCGTCAGGACCGAGGTCGAGGCCATGGCCGCCGAGGGCAAGCCGTGCACCGCGTTCGAGGTGCTCACGGCAGCCGCGCTGGTGTTCTTCAAGATGGTCTCCGCCGACATCGCCGTGATGGAGGTGGGGATGGGCGGACGTCTCGATTCGACGAACGTCATCGTCCCGGAGGTCACCGTGATCAACAACATCGGCCTGGAGCACACCGCCTATCTGGGGACCACGATCCCGGAGATAGCGTCGGAGAAGGCCGGGATAATGAAACCCGGCGTCCCCTGTGTGACGATCAACGGCGATGCCGCCTATTCCGTGCTGGAGGCGCACGCCCGCGAGGTCGGATGCCCGATACTCAGGATCGACGCCGACGACGTGAAGGTCATCTCGATGGAGCCGGATTCCGTCGAAGCGGATTACCGCGGAACGTTGTACACCGTCGGGCTCCCGGGCAGGCACCAGGCCAGGAATGCGGTCCTGGCGGTCAAGGGATTGATGCAGCTCCCGGAGTTCGAGGAGAGGATATCCGCCAACGTCCATGCCGGACTGGCGGACACGGCGTGGCCCTGCAGGATGCAGAAGCTCATGGCCGACCCGATAATCGTGGATGTCACCCATACCGTGGACGGCGCGAAGTGCCTCCGCGAGGATATAGAGGAGATCTACGGCAGGGTCGTGCTGGTCATCGGCATGCTCTCGGACAAGGACGCCGAGGGCGTCATGAGGGAGCTGGCGCCGGTGTGCTCGAAGGTGTTCGTCACCCAGCCCCATTCCCCCAGGGCGATGCCCGCATCCGATCTCTCGGAGAAGGCGTCGGGGCATTGCAAAGTGGATGCCGTCCTCCCCACCGTCGGGGAGGCCATGGAGGCCGCGATGGACGCCAGGGATGACGAACTCATATTGGTCACCGGATCGTTCCGCATGGCGGAGGGGGTGCTGCAATGGCTGGCGGAGAGATCGTCCCGATCCTCGACATCCTGTCGCAGGAGTACCTGGGCGGAGCGTATCCTGGCCGCAGCTCGGAGGGTCTGAACCCCGAGTGGCCCGCGGACCCGTTCCATGTCCTGATAGCCACGATCCTATCCCAGCGCACCAGGGACGACAACACCCGGAAGGCGTCGGACAACCTGTTCCATCAATACGATTCCATAGACGCGATAGCCGATGCGGATCCCGGGGAGGTCGCGGAACTGATCCGTCCCGCAGGGTTCCCCAACCAGAAGGCAGAGGCCATCGTGAAATGCTGCAGGATCCTCCGCGACGACTTCTGCGGATGCGTGCCGGAGGATACGGATGTCCTGACATCCCTGCCGATGGTCGGGAGGAAGACCGCCGCCTGTGTGCGTTCCTACGCGATGGGCATCCCGTCGGTGTGCGTGGACACCCATGTGCACAGGATATCCAATCTCATGGGTCTGGTGCACACCAAGACTCCGGAGCAGACGGAGTTCGCCCTGATGGAGATCACCCCGGAGGAGAGGTGGAACGACATCAACCGGTACCTGGTGAGGCACGGGCAGGTCGTCTGCCTCCCGAACCATCCCCATTGCGAGCGCTGCAGCGTCCGGAGCTACTGCGAATACGGTCAGCACGATTCTGGGAAGAAGGTTCGTCGATCGCATCCGTGATGGGCCGAACCTGCGGGGTTCTCTGTGGATTCGGCGATGAGGTGCCGTTTTTTGTCTAAACGGGCTCGAATCTGCATGTCTCGGATACTTACGTTTGTTATAAAATAATACTAGCTCTTAATATAGTAGTATCATGATGATGTCTGGCCAGGCAGGGAGTCCGCGAAAGGGGACTTCCTCTGAGCGGACCGAATCCTGGACTGATTCCAAGGAGGTGAGAAAACCGCCTAGATGGAAGAAAGCGAGCCCGAAAAGGGCAAGCGCCAGGATCCGAAGCTTGTAAAGGAGATCCTGGCGCTCGTTGTCGCGAAGATCGTGGTCGAACTGATCGTTCGCATGGTCTTCGGACAGCGAAATTAAACCTCTTAACCCAGTCGCCGACAGGCGGCTGGACCTTGGTTCTGAAGATTAGAATGCGATTCTGCTATATCAACAGTCGCCTGTTCCGAACGGTCATTTCTCTATCGGGAGTATGGAGAAGCCCTAGACGGAAAAACGCGAAACCGAGAAGGGCAAGCGCCAGGATCCAGACCTTGCAAGAAAGATCCTGGCGCTCGTTGTCGAAAATCGCGGTCGAACTGATCGTTCGCACGGTCTTCGGACAGCGAAACTAAACCACTCAACCAGTCGCCGATAGGCGATTAGACTCAGGTTCGGATAATGGAATGTCATTATGCTATATCAACATTGGCCCGCGGCCGCATGCCCGGGACCATCCGCACTGCGAGCGCTGCAGCGTCAGGAGCTACTGCGAACA
>CAVDQR010000136.1:0-4031 GCA_963611065.1 Bacteroides ovatus | reverse complement strand
ATAGACGATCCGATATCCGTCATCCCCCTGTCCGATGCCGAAGCCGTCGAATACGACGCACCTTCGATCGAGCGCCGGTTCGAGATATCCAGACCTTCTGTGAGATTCAGGGACGGCGTCTCCTACCTCTACGTCGCCAGGTACATCGGCGTCCCGGGGGACAGCTTCCGCGTCACCATCGAAGGTGATTTCGGCAGATTCGAGCTAGGCATGATGCCATCCAAGACGACGGACGGGAAGCTTATCGCCTCCGGGACCGAATTCAGGCTCTCGGACCACGGCATCACCGTCCTCGACTGGTTCGATGTGATGATAGACGGACGCAAGGTGTTCTCCTTCCCCCAACGCGACAGCCTCATCTTCTCCGAGAGGGGCACCGTCACCGCTTTCCCCCTCAACAAGGCGGTCGTCGTATTCCTCGACGACGTCGTGATAGAGAGCGACGGCGAGTGCCTGGTCGAATACTCGCATCCCTCCGGGATACTCTACCGCATCTACGAGGCCGAGGGCCCCATCTTCTTCGGATCCAGCATCCCGGACGATCCACCCGTTCCGAAGGGCGGCGATCTGACCGAGGAACTCGTTCCCGGACCGGCTGCCATAGAGGAGGATGACGGGGAGATCCCGTACTCCCCGGAACCAGAGATCGAGGAGATACCGCGGGAGCCGGATACCGACCCCTACCCGGAGGTCCCGTCCGGCTCCTTCGCGCGCCTGACCCCCAGGATGGTCCTGAGGGAATCGGGGATCCTGCGCAGGGTCTGCATCCTCGTCCCCGAATACCGGCCGATCACTGAGATCCCCGTCATGACCGCGGTGCAGGACGGCGAACGCATAGATATGGGCCCACTGCCCATGGGGAGATGGGCTTCGAAAGAGACCATCATCGGCATCCAGTCGTACGGCATCGACCCCCTGGGGACGTTCATCCTGGAATTGGAAGGGAGGACGGTATTCTCCAGCCAGGGCACCAACGCCCTGTTCTTCACCTCGGAGGGCACGAGGCTGTCAACACGCGGGAGGATCGTAGCCGTCCACCGCCCCGGTCTGAGGCTCGGGGTCCGCGGTCCCGCGAAATGCAGGATCATATCCTCGGAGGAGCGCGGAGGACTAGTATATGACGAGGCCGAGCTGGGGGCCAGGGGGACCCTGTACAACATGAACGTCGAGCACCGACGGGATTCCCCAGCATCGCTAAATACGGTCCTCGCAGTAGGGTTGTAACATAGGATGGCGCCGGGAACGGCGCCGATACGATCGGAGTGTGCCGACATGATAGAGGACAAGATAATCACCCAGCTGTCGATCTTCGTCAACAACGAACCCGGCCGTCTGGCTACCATCAGCAGGATCATCAAGGAGACCGGGATCAAGGTCAGGGCGTTCAACCTGGCGGAATCCGCAGAGTTCGGTATCCTCAGGGCGATCGTCGTCGACCCCGACAGCTCCTACGACAGGCTCAAGCAGAACGGCATCATCGTCAGGAAGACGGACATCATCGCGATCTCCGTCCAGGATGCCCCCGATTCGTTCTTCATGGCCGCCGATGTTCTCGGGAAGGCCGACATCAACATCGAATACGGCTACTTCTACGCCGGAGCATCCGGCAGCACGCTCTTCGTCCGCGTCGACGACACCCCCAAGGCCGTCGACATACTGGAGAAGGCGGGCATCAGGCTTCTCGACGACGGGGAGATCTGAATGGGAAACCTGAACATCGCCGTCCTCGGCGCCAAAGACTTCGCCGGGAAGGTCGGGAAGAAGGGCACCGTCACCGACATGACCTTCTACGACCACAAGGCCGGGACGGATTCGTTCACCCTCATCGAACCCTCGAAGTACCCCGAGAAGCTGTCGTCGCTGTTCTACTCCGTCGCGATGTCCGAGTTCGCCATCCTCGTGGTGGACAAGATCGACTCGTTCCTCGGGGAGACCATCGTCATGACCGACAGCCTCGGCATAGACAGGGGATGGATCGTCCTCAGGAACTACATCCAGCCGGAGCAGCTGAAGCCCCTTCTGGCCGGGACCTGCCTCGAGAACTACGAGTACCGCGACGAGGACCCCATCAAGCTCAGGGAGGAGCTCATCGCCCTCGCCAAGGCCGAGGGGAAGAGCCCCGGCGACGGCACCTGCGGATCCTGCCCCGTGGACAGCCACTTCAACGTGAAGGGCGTCGGAACCGTCGTCCTCGGGTCCGTCATCGACGGATGGTTCAGGAAGCACGACAAGATGAAGGTGCTCCCGATCAACCGCGAGGTCACCCTCAAGTCGATCCAGAAGCACGACCTCGATGCCGATGACGCCGTCAAGGGGGACCATGTCGGTCTCGCCCTCCGCGGAATCGAATCCGACGAGCTGGACCGCGGATTCGTCGTGACGACGGATCAGAGCGTCAAGCTGTCCAGGCACATCGAGGGGAAGGTCTCCCTCGTGAAGTACTGGCCCTCTCCCCTGAAGGAGGGCATGGTGCTCCACATCGGCCACTGGATGCAGATGGTCCCGTGCCGCGTCGCATCCGTCGACGATTCCGGGGACTTCAGGAGCGCGAACGTCGTGTTCGAGCTCGAATCCGACATCATCCACAAGCCGGGCGATGTCGCCACCATAATGTATCTCGAGGGCGGGAAGCTCCGCGTCGCGGGCTCCGTCACCCTCGCTTGAAAACCATTTCCCCCTCGTTGGAGGGGGATTCTCTCACATCTTCGGTCTGACCCTTCCGCATCCGGGACAGACGCCGTCCTCCCCGAACCTGGAGCCGCACCTGGAGCAGATCCCCTGGTAGATCTCCATGTACTCGTCCGAGGGCTTGGGCCTCGTGTACAGGAGAGCGAAGATCACGAGGAACACCATCATCCCCGACGAGATCATGCCCATGGCGACCATCCCGACCTGGTCCTCGGGGTTTGAACTGTACACGTACACCGAGTACGCCAGAGCGATCATCAGGACGGCCGTGACCGCGGTGCCGATGATAGCCATGCTCCTCTGCTTCATGGATGATGCATCCAACATGGGTATTTCTGGATTCCGACAAACGAGACGTCGCACCCTTTAAGTACGCGGGCGCATACCAAGAGCATCCGTGCTAAGTGATAGCACACAGCAAGAGGTCGGAACATGGCATTCTGGAACGAAGAGATCGAGACGATGCCCAGGGAGGAGCTGGAGAAGATGCAGCTCAGGCTCCTGCAGGCGAAGGTCCGCGAGATGTACGAGAAATCCGAATTCTTCCACGAGAGGATGGTCGAAGCGGGCGTGCATCCCGACGACATCACCAGTTTCGAAGCGTTCAGGAAAGTGCCGTTCATGAGGAAGAGCGACCTCCGCGACAACTATCCCGACAAGCTCTTCACCGTCCCCTACGACGACATCACCAGGGTCCACGTCTCCTCGGGTACGACCGGCAGGCCCACCGTCGTCGGTTACACCAAGAAGGACCTCGACAACTGGACCGAATCCCTCGCCAGGGGGATGACCTCCTTCGGCATGTCCAGGAAGGACATGCTCCAGAACTTCCACGGATACGGGCTGTTCACCGGAGGGCTCGGGGTCCACTACGGTGCGGAGAGGATCGGCGCCACGGTCCTCCCCATCGGGACGGGGAACACCTCCAGGCAGATCCAGCTCATGCAGGACCTCCCCGTCACCGCCTGGGCCGGCACGCCGTCCTACATGTTCCATATCGCCGACGTCTGCGACCAGATGGGCATCGACATCAGGAAGGACACCAAGGTCAGGCTGGCCATCGCCGGCGGAGAGCCCTGGTCCGAGAGCATGAGGCAGAAGCTCCAGGAGAGGACCGGGGTGCGCGTCCACAACTGCTACGGCGCCAGCGAGTTCTACGGCCCCATGTTCCTCGAGTGCGAGAAGCAGTGCGGCCTCCACGTGTGGGCCGACCTGTGCTACATGGAGATCCTCGACAAGAACGGGGACCCCTGCGCCGAAGGCGAGCGCGGAGAGGTCGTCGTCACCATGCTCCAGAAGGAGGCCTTCCCCCTGATCAGGTACAAGATCGGGGACATCTCCGC
>CAVDQR010000135.1:0-4075 GCA_963611065.1 Bacteroides ovatus | reverse complement strand
GCATACGGGATGCGGGAAATGAGACTAATCCCACTGATGAGATGATTCCTTCGGGCCGAGGATCGGTTGCGGGAAAGGGTGTAGGGCCCCTTTGATTAACACGCTTGCATATTAGCTAGGTTGTAAATGTGGCAAAATTACGAGAATCGAACCCTGCAAAAGTGGCAAAAATCGTGATTCTAAACTATGCAAAAGTGGCAATTTATCCAGTTTCTAGACCTGCAAAAGTGGCAGAATTTTATAGTCCAGCATCGTTCCGTATATCATGGAATTCCGCAGGAAGGTCTACGACGAATTGCTCGATTGGAAGAACACGTCGAAGGGACGTTCTGCGGTGATGCTGCAGGGAGCCAGAAGGGTCGGCAAGAGTACGATCGTCGAGAAGTTCGCAAAGGAACAGTACAGGAGCTACATCCTGATCGATTTCATCGATACGGAGAACAAATTCCGCAACTACTTCACCAAATACAGAACGGACCTCGACATGTTGTTCGCCCGCCTCCAGCTGGATACGAAAACCAAGCTCTACGAGAGGGAGAGCCTGATCATATTCGACGAGGTCCAGGCATTCCCTCTGGCTCGCGAGATGATCAAATCCCTTGTGAAGGACGGAAGGTACGACTACATCGAAACGGGCTCCCTCATAACCGTGAAATCGATATCGTCCAAGATCAGGATCCCGTCGGAAGAGCACAAGATCGACATGTACCCCATGGATTTCGAGGAATGGCTCTGGGCGAACGACGACGACGTCACCGCCGATATGCTGAGGACGCTGATGGAGAAGAAGGAACCCCTCGGCGACGACGCCCATGGTTCGATCCTGCGGAAATACATCGAATACATGATCATCGGCGGTATGCCGGAAGTGGTCTCGAGTTATCTCGAGGGCCACGACATCATGGCGGCCGAATCGGTCAAGGGGGATATCCTCGACCTCTACCGCGACGACATCCACAAGATCAAGGGTCTGAAGACATCGGAGAGGGCCTTGAACCTGTTCAACAGCACCCCTGCGCTGCTGTCATCACCGCACAAGGTCGTCGCCCCCGGAAAAGTAAAGAAAGGGACCAGGAAGAGGGACTACGACGGCGCCATCGAATGGCTGTGCGACGCGAAGATCTACAACAGATGCAATTGCAGCACGGACCCGGGGGTGGCCATAGGCCTCAGCCAGGATGTGAGCAGGGTCAAATGCTACTTCCTGGACACCGGGCTGCTCATCAGCCTCGCGTTCCAGCACGACAAGGAGGGTCTGGCAGAGACCTACGGGCTCCTGCTGGACGGGGAGCTGTCTTTCAACAAGGGGATGCTCTTCGAGAACATGGTGGCCCAGGAGCTGGTATGCAGAGGATACGACCTCTGGTTCACGGAATTCGAGAAGAAAGGGACCGCGAGGAAGTACGAGGTCGATTTCATCCTTCCTGGAAGGGGAGGAATCGTCCCCCTGGAGATCAAGTCCGGCAAATCATCGTCGCACCCATCCCTGGATGCCCTGATGGACAAGTACAGGGACCGTGTGGTCAAGGCATTCGTCATCCATTCGAAGGATATCAGGACCGAGGGGGAACTCACCTACGTGCCCATCTACATGATGCCCTTCCTGAAATGGAGATGATCCGATGTGGAGTGAGGAGCGACCGCCCTTTATACGCTAGAAGCTCCATTCTTATGCATGGAGCCCAACATGGTGAAGAATCAGCTCAGCCTCGACGAATGCCTCAAACTGCTGGATTCGACGAGCGTCTGCGTACTGTCCCTGAACGGCCCGGACGGATGGCCCTATTCCGTGCCGGTGAACTTCGTCCGCATCGGCGACAAGCTCTACTACCACGGCAGGAGGACCGGGACCAGGGTCCGCTGCATGGAGGGCGACGACAGGTGCACCCTCGTCGCCTATTCGGAGGACGGATACGAGGACTACGGCGAGAACGCCTGCGACACGACCACCCTGTTCGGATCGGTCGTGGTGCGCGGACGCGTGAAGGCCGTCGATAGCGACGACCTGAAGCTGACCGTCCTGAAGGCGATGCTCGAGAAGGTGACCCCGGAGAAGAAGGACTTCCCCATCAATGCGGAGATCGTGTCCAGGACCGGGATGTTCGAGATCTCCATCGAGGAGATCACCGGGAAGCACCGCGAGGCGAGGCCCGGCAGCAGGACCATGCCCGCTTGAGAATTATCAAAAGATTTACCCCGGGGGAGCCCGGGGGGTTCCCGGACCTCCGGGGCAACTCGGAGGTCCGTTCAGTTCCCTTTCAGGTCCTCGACCTTGTCCTCGAGGATCCTGCGGACCGTTCCCTTCTTGGATTTGGCTTTGGTCTTGGAACCCGCGCCGGCGTCGAGCTTCATCAGGAGCTCCTTCTCCTCCGCGGTGACCTTCTTCGGTATCTCGACGGACACGCGGACGAACAGGTCGCCCCTGACACCGGAGTTCAGCTTCGGCAGACCCTTGCCGGGTATGCGCAGCACCTTTCCGACATCGGTCCCTGCGGGGATCTTCAGCATGACGGTCTCCCCTTCCAGGGTCCTGACCTTCTCCTCCCCTCCGAGCACCAGCTTCGGATAGGTGGTGGTGATCCCGGTCCAGAGGTTCGAACCGTCGCGCTCGAAGGTCTTGTCCTGCTTCAGGTGCAGTATCACGTACAGATCCCCTGCGGGACCTCCGTTGATGCCCGCGTTCCCCGCACCGGACACCCTGAGCTTCATGCCGTCGTCGGCGCCCTTGGGGATGTTGAGCGAGATCTTCGACTCCTTGGTGACGCGTCCGGCCCCCCTGCACGAGGGGCAGCGCTCCTCGAAGGTGGAGCCGCGTCCGCGGCAGTCGGGACAGTCCGATACGGTGACCATGTTGCCGAATGGGCTCCTGGTGACCCTCTGCACCTGTCCCTGCCCTCCGCAGGTCTTGCAGGTGGTGACCTTCCCGTCCTTCCCGCCGGTGCCGTTGCACGCGTCGCAGTTCACCGTGTGCGGGATGTCCAGGTTGGCCTTCTTGCCGTTGAGCGCATCGTCCAGGGTGATCTCCAGATCGTACCTGAGCGATTCCCCCTGCTGGGGGGAGTTGCGGGAGCGGCGCTGGCGTCCGCCCCCGAACATGCTCCCGAAGATGTCCCCGAATATGTCCGAGATGTCGTCCGCGCGGGTGAAGTCGTTCCACGTGAACCCGTCCTGACCGAAGGTGTTCTTCACACCCTCGTGCCCGTACTGGTCGTAGAGCTTGCGCTTCTCCTCGTCGGAGAGGATCTCGTACGCCTCGGAGATCTCCTTGAACTTGGCCTCGGCCACGTCCTTGGGCTCCGTGGAGACGTCGGGGTGGTACTTCTTCGCGAGGCTCCTGTAAGCCTTCTTGATGTCGTCCTGGGAAGCGTCCTTCGCGACCCCCAGCACCTCGTAGTAGTCCCTCGGCGTCTCCATCACCCTCGGAATCACTCGTCGTCGACGATCTTGTAGTCCGCGTCGACGTAGCCGTCGTCGGACTTCTTCTCCTGGGACTGCTGCTGGCCGCCGGTCGCACCCTGGTTGGGGGCGCCCTGCTGCTGTTGCTGCTGCGCTTCGGAGTAGATTCTCTGGCTGATCGGACCCATCGCTTTCATGAGCGCGTCCATCTTGGCCTTGATCTCGTCGACGTTGTCGCCCTTGTTGGCGTTCTCCAGGTCGGTGATGGCCTGGTCGATCTGCATCCTCTCCTCCTGGGTGACCTTCTCGCCCAGCTCGTCGAGGGACTTGCGGACGGAGTAGACGGACGTCTCGGCCTGGTTGTGGACCTCCACGAGCTCCATCTTCTTCTTGTCCGCGTCGGAGTACATCTCCGCCTGCTTGACGAGCTCGTCGATCTCCTCCTTGCTGAGCTTGTTCGACGAGGCGATGGTGATCTTCTGCTCCTTGCCGGTGCCCTTGTCCTTGGCGCTGACGTTGATGATGCCGTTCGCGTCGATATCGAAGGTGACCTCGATCTGGGGGATCCCGCGGGGTGCCGGGGGTATCCCGTCGAGGACGAATCTGCCGAGCGACGTGTTGTCGGCGGCCATGGGCCTCTCTCCCTGGACGACGTTGATCTCCACGGAGGGCTGGTTGT
>CAVDQR010000134.1:0-4091 GCA_963611065.1 Bacteroides ovatus | reverse complement strand
CCTGGATTCGGTCAGGAGGATCCTGCCGTCCTTCTGCGTGCCGTATCCGGACACTATCGACCCTGTGATGGTGGAGGGGTCGGTGGTGCTGCCGTATGTCCCGTCCACGTCCATGGTCCATCCCGTGCCCGTCCTGGTGTCCTGGATCCATTTCGCGTAGAGCACGATGTGCCCCCTCAGGGACGGTACGATACCGCCGATCGGGTGGGTGAGGCCGGATTCGGTGCACCAGCCCGCGAACCACATGCCCGGCCTCGTCGGCACCGGGAGGTTCAGATAGGAACCGGAGACGTAGGAGGTCGGAGCATCATCGGGAAGGTCGCCGCCATCCGGGCGGTAGCTGATGGAATAGACCTCGGTATCCGACACGGATCCCCTGTCGACGTCGTCGGCCGATGCGGTTGCGAGCACCGATGCCGTCACGAGAACGACGGCGAGCATCGCCATCAGGGGGATTCCGCGTCTCATCGCAGGTCCTAGCAACATGATGCATATAATCGGTGCGGGGTCTGATTCGAACGATATGTTTTAACGGCGTTGAGAGATTCACTCGGCATGGCGATGATCGACATCGAATACCTGCACCCGACCGAGGACCCCTCAGACCCCACCATCAGGAGGCGCACCAACGCGGTCATGACCCAGTACATCCGCGACCTGATCTTCGAGATGCAGATGGCCGACATCTCCTGCGCGTTCAAGGAGACCGTCACCGAGGACGGCACCAGGGACGTCAGGATCAACGGCAGGACGATCCCGCAGATCATCGAAGGGCTGGAGATCCGCCTCCTCGAGGAGGAGGACTCCTGCGACCTCGGCGCCCCCAGGATGGTCAAGTTCGGCAGGCCCACCCTCGACTGGAAGAAGGAGTGGGTGGAGGACGTCCCGGACACCATCATGAAGAACGCCATCGCGAAGGTCTTCGCGGACGAGAACAAGAACCGCATAGACGTCATAAATTGAGCCTTCCGGGGCGGTCGCGCATTATAATAAGGCGACCGCCATCGGAAGCGCCATGTTCGAGATCATCAGGCGCGACGGACTCGCCAGGATAGGCAAGTTCACGGTCGGCGACAAGGTAGTCGAGACCCCCGCCCTCCTGCCCGTGGTGAACCCCAAGATCTGCACCGTGCCCCCCAGGGAGCTGCACGACAGGTTCGGGTTCAACGCGCTCATCACCAATTCCTACATCATCCGCAACACCCCCGCGCTGAAGGAGAAGGCGCAGGCCGTCGGTCTGCACGAGATGCTGGACTTCCCCGGCGTGATCATGACCGACTCCGGGACCTTCCAGAGCCACATGTACGGCGAGGTCGAGGTCACCAACGAGGAGATCGTCGAGTTCCAGAAGTCCATCGGCACGGATATCGGGACCGTCCTGGACGTTTTCACGGAGCCCGATTGGTCGTATGAGAAGACCAAGCATTCCCTGGAGACCACCCTCGAGAGGACCGAGAAGGCCTGCTCGATCAAAGGGGACATGATGATCAACGGCGTGGTCCAGGGCTCCGTCTACCCCGACCTGAGGGAGTACAGCGCGACCGCGATGGCGTCGATGGATGTCGATGTCCACCCCGTCGGAGGCGTGGTGCCCCTCATGGAGCAGTACCGCTACGCCGAGCTCGTGGACGTCGTCATGGCGTCCAAGAAGGGCCTGAACCCCTCCCGCCCGGTGCACCTGTTCGGTGCCGGGCACCCCATGATCCTGGCTCTGGCGACGCTGATGGGATGCGACCTCTTCGATTCCGCCTCCTACGCCAAGTTCGCCAGGGACGACAGGATGATGTTCCTCGACGGGACCTTCAGGCTCCAGGACATGCAGACCCTCGACTGCGGATGCCCCGCATGCCAGGGCATGACCCTCCAGGGCCTCAGGAAGATGGACGCCAAGAAGCGCACCAAGCTGATCGCCGAGCACAACCTGTACCAGATCACCCAGGAGCTGGCGCTCGTCAAGAGGTACCTCAGGGAGGGCAGGCTCTGGGAGCTGGCGGAGATCCGCTGCAGGGCGCATCCCGCTCTGTTGGACGGTCTCAGGAGGCTCAGGCAGTGGCAGGACCTCATGGAGCGCTACGACCCCATCAGCAGGGACGGCGCGGTGTTCTACACCGGTCCCGAGTCCCGCTCCAGGCCCGCGTACCTCAGGTACGAGAAGAGGCTGCTCACCCGCTACAAGCCGGTGACCGACAAGGCCGCCGTGTTCCCGGAGACCTCCGGGAAGCCGTACAGCAGGCCCTACGCGGAGGAGTTCGCCAAGGCCAGGCGCGCCGGCTACACCCCCGTCGTCATCTCGCCGTGGGGACCCGTTCCCGCGGAACTGGATGAGATGTACCCCCTGGCGCAGTCCCTGTTCCCCGAGATGACCGATATGGAGACCGAGGCCGCATCGGCGGACCTGGCCGAGGAGTTCCTGTCCACCGTGTTCTCGGAGTGCATAGAGTACGATGCGATCCCCGATCCCGGGGACGCCCCCGAGGTGGACGCCGACAGGATCCGCGCCGAAGCGGTGGCGAGATTCCAGTTCGGCATCGAGGCCGCGGATGCGCTGTTCAGGGAGCCCGTGGAGCTCATCACCAGCAAGAAGACCGGCAAGATCCGCAACGTCATCTCCGACGGGGAGCACGTGCTCTCCATGAGGGCCGGCGACGGCCTGTACACGCTGAGGATGGAGGGGGCGAAGAGGATCGTCGCCGCCGTCCCGGCACCGTTCATGAGGGTCGCCGTCATGCAGGACGCCGTCCCGTTCGTGTCCGAGGGGAAGAACGCGTTCAGCCAGTTCGTGCTGTCCTGCGACCCCGAGATCCGTCCGATGGAGGAGGTCATCGTCACCGACCCCGAGGACAGGCCCATCGCCACCGGGCGCGCGTTCCTCACCGAGTTCGAGATGAAGTCGATGAAGAAGGGCATGGCCGTCAAGGTCAGGTCCGGATCCGACGAAGAATGAGTTTCCATGCGGGGCCGTCGGGCCCCGCTCCCACACCGGCGAAGAAGATAGGATGAGCGAGCTCGGCTATGCGATGAGGAAGGCGTTCCCGTACACCATCCCCATCCTGACAGGATACCTGTTCATAGGCCTGGCCTTCGGCGTCATGTTCGCCGACATGGGCTACAACGTTTTCTGGGCCGCTCTCATGAGCATCGTGGTCTACGCCGGCTCGGGGCAGTACCTGGCGGTGAACTTCTTCGTCCCCGGGTACTCCTTCGTGCAGGCGGTGTTCCTCACCCTGATGGTCAACATCAGGCACGTGTTCTACGGGCTGTCCCTGGTGGACCGCTACAACCGCTTCGGCCGCAGGAGATGGTACATGATCTTCGGGATGACCGACGAGACCTACTCCGTGGTGTGCACGACCAAGGTCCCCGATGACGTTGACGAGGAGGACTTCGTGTTCTCCATAACATTGCTGAACCAGATCTACTGGGTCGCGGGCGCCGTCATAGGTTCCCTCGCAGCCACGGCGATACCCTTCGACTCCACAGGCATAGACTTCGCCATGACCGCCCTGTTCCTGGTGCTGTTCATAGAGATGTGGATGTCCCGCGGCAACAGGATGTCCGAGCTCCTTGGCCTGTCCGCCGCTGTCGTGTGCCTGATCGTGTTCGGCGCGAGCAACTTCGTCCTGCCCACCATGCTCCTGATCGTCGCCGTGATACTCGTGTGCAGGAAGAGGTTCGAGGCCGAAGAGGGAGGAGGCGCGAAGGATGCTTGACCCCATAACATCGCTGGCGATGATCCTCGTGGTCGCCGTCGCCACCTTCGCCACCCGCGCCGCATCTTTCCTGGCGTTCCCCAAGGGGAAGGAGGTCCCGCCCACAGTCGTGTACATAGGCAAGGTCCTGCCTCCCGCCATCATCGGCATGCTGGTGGTGTACTGCCTCAAGTCCACCTCCGTCCTGGCGTACCCTTACGGGCTTCCGGAGCTCATAGCCTGCGTGACGGTCATCGCGCTCCATGTCTGGAAGCGCAACATCCTCCTGAGCATAGGCGCCGGGACCATACTCTACATGCTCCTCGTCCAGATGGTCTTCGTCTGACCGGAGCGACGGTCAATACTGACAAATACCCTCAGGCCATGGCAACGGTGATGACC
>CAVDQR010000133.1:0-4095 GCA_963611065.1 Bacteroides ovatus | reverse complement strand
GTACAATATCGACGCGGTCCTGATGATGCCCTGGCTCCTGCCCGATGCGATCGTGATGGCTCTGGGATCCGGGATGACGTATTCCGTCATGGGCATGTTCAGCGTAGTGGTCGACACCTCGATCATCACGGACAACCTCTCGATGATGGTCGTTCTCGGACTCGTGTGGGGGATCGCGTTCCTGGTTCTCGGAGCGTTCAAGATGAACAGGAGGGAGATGTGATGAACGGGAAGATTGCGGCCCTGGTCGCCGTGGCGGTCTTCGGACTGGTCTGCCTCGCGCCGATGGTTGCGGACGACAGCTCCGCAGAGACCTACGAGAGGAGGGTGTCCACCACATACGTCTACCAGGCGGATTTCGAGATCGTCAACACCGGCGACCTGGACGACACATACCTGTACATGATCGATGGGAGTTTGAACCACGCTGCGATGGAAGCATACCTGAAGGATCCCCGGAACACGGCACCGCCGACCGGCGATGACAGATCCCAGCTGAGGAACAACATCGGAGAGACGGTCCATGTGTACAAGGCGACCTCATGGAACAACGAATTGATCTATTACGGCGATGATATGGTGAGCGGGACTCTCCGTCTCGAACCGTACAACATCTCGGATCTGTTCAAAGGGGATGTCGAGGACGTCGTGAAACTGAAGATCAACAGCGTCACCGACAATACCGGGAAGGAATTGGAGGACGAGTACCTCTACATCTACACGAGGGGCCTGTCGGAGTCGTACAGCATCATCTATGTCGGAAAGACGGTCAAATACGTGATAGGGGAGGATTCCTCCTTCTTCATCCGGCCGGAATGGAGCAGCACGACCCTCTGCTACAACCTCGATTTCGACCTCGAGATACTGAAGCCCAGCGGCTCCGCGACCGCATTCATGGCCGCGTGCTTCGTCATATCGGCGATTACCATAGCCCTCCTGGCGTTCGGGGCCCTGAAGCCCAAGTGGTCCAAGTGACCGGGAGGGCTCGCGCCCTCCCATGAAAACAGGGCCTCCGGGCCCCTCTTACTTCTTCAATGCTTCCTGCGACCCACGGCCAACACGGCGAACGTCGCGATGACCGATGCGGCGAGGATCGCACCCAGATACAGGGGGGTCGGATCCACCGGATCGTCCTTGCTCCAGACGGCGGTCAGGACGGTGGATTGGACCAACCTGGTCCCGAAATCGAACGGGTTGGTTCCGTCGAGGGTCCAATATTGGAAATGGTAGCCGAAATGGGCCCTCTCCCCGGGATCGGATGCGGCGGTGCCTGTGAGGATCCTCTGGGTGTCGTAGCCCACTCCGAGCCCGTAGTCGAACACCACGAGGATGCGTCCGCTGGTGTTCAGCGGCCCGGTGGAGACCCAGACGTACATCTCGTCCGAAGCGGGGATCACGGTCGTCGGGTTCGGCGATCCGTAGTAGAAGTCCATCGATTCTGCCGCAGTCCGATCATCGGTCCCGGAGTACTGGATCGTCCTGCCGTACCACCAGGTGACGAGCACGAAATCGCCGTGGACCTCGAAGGCCTTGACGCTGGAATCCGATGTGTCGTAATGGAGCACGATGACATCGTCCGCGCCTTCGATACTGGTATCCATCCCGACCGTCAGGATCTTGAGCGCCCTGCATCCTCTGAGCGCATCCTCCCCGAAAGAGATGTCCCCCGAACCGAGGTTCACGGATTCCAGGGACCAGCAGCTCTCGAAGGCGTACGCCCCGAACCGCGAACAGGATGCGAAGCTGACCTCCTTCAGGGAGGTGCAGAACCTGAACGCGCCGTCGCCCACCTCGGATACGTAGTCCGCCTTGACGGACCTCAATCCGGACAGGGCGGTGAACGAATCCTTCCCTATGGGGATCCCGTCACCGATCGTGAGGTTCTGCAGGTTCCCGGCGGTGGACGCCGTCAGAGCCACGGAGGTCACCTCGAAGCCTATGCCGCGGTAACGCATGTCCCTGCTCAGTTCGGCATCCGTATCGGATCCGAGGTACCCGGTGACGGAGACGCCGATGGATCCGATGTCCTCGACGACCCCGTCTCCCGCGGGGAGTCCCGTCAGCGTGACCGCCCATCCGTTCATCTCGGTCATCTTCGCGAGGTCCCCGTACGTGATCGTGGCTACCCCCATGGGATACGCGACGGCGGACAGGTTCCCGCCCTCCAGCGTCAGCGTGATCGCATTCCCGGCCAGGGTCGCGGTCGCACCGGAATAGCTGCCCTCGTCGAGGACGACCGACCATCCGTTGAATAGGGAATACGTCATCCGGAAACCCCCCTGGTTGGAGGACAGCTCGGAAACGGAGCAGGAGCTCATCCCGAGGGACGAATAGACCAGGCCCCTGGCCTTGATCTCCCTGGCATCCACGCCGTTGACGAACGATATCGTGCGGTCGACGCCTTTCATATCGAACGCGTAGAACACGTCGGCGTATCCGAGGTTGATGACGGTGGTGTTCGCATCGATGTCCGATATCCCCATCTGCCCGGTCTTGGCCGTGGGACAGAGGTAGAGCGTGCTCCTGTCGAGGGAGTACAGGATCCCGTCCTCCGCAACATAGACAGAGCTCCCGGTGGCCTTGAATGATGTCAGCCTCGCGCAGTTCTTGAACGCCGTCTGGTCCACGGAAGCCTTCTTGACATCGACCTCGCGGAGCACGGAACATCCTTCGAAGGCCCTGCTCCCGATCGAGACGACATCCCCGACATCGACGCTCGTCAGACGGGAGCAGTTGACGAACATGCCGGCGGCGATGGATGTGCATCCGCTCCCCATCTTGACCGATACGGGGGTGAGCGACCTCATGGCGCCCGAAGCTGCGGCGATATCGCCGTCCACGGTCAGATCGACGGTGTCCTTGAGGATGTCCTCCGGCCCGTACTGCCCCAGGGCCGACCCGATGATCTCCTCGCCGTCGATCGTCAGCCCTATGATCGCCCACTCCGACAACAGCGCGACGCTCCCCGCTTTGATCGTCAGCACGCTCTCGTCCTCGCTGCGGACATAGGTCCATTCCGCCGCATCGTCCGCGGTCCCTGCGATGCCGTTGGCGGATATGACCGTGGCATCGCCGATGTCCCCCGGAGAGATCGTCGGGGATCCGTCATCCGTCGTAGACGTGTCGGTCGCATCCGACTGCGAATCGTCCGCATCGGCATCCGCGCATGCGATCGGCACGAATGCGATCAGCGCGACGGCGAGGATGGCGAACAGGGCGTTCCTCACGGTTCCTCCCTCCATGGTCCGACGACGGCGGGGCTGTCGTCGTCATCGTCGATTATCAGCATCCCTCCCTCGGAATCGTCGTCATCGTCGAATCCGGGTGCGGGCGGGAGGTCCCTCGGCTCCGTCGTCCGCTCCTCCTCATCCTCTATGACGACGTCGTCGTCATCCTGGAACCTGAGGCGGGTCTCCTTGTGGTATCTCACATCCGCTATGGCGGCCCCCAGTTCGCGGGTCATGTCCCAATAGCGGTCATCCGCGGTGAGCGCGCGGAACCCGGTCCCGCGCCATCCGCCTTCGAACGTCTTGACGCATATGCCGACGGATCCCTGTCCGAACCTGAGGTTCACCCAGTCCTTGGTGCGGTTCGACACGACGTAGACCGCCGATCCCAGCACGAACACCGCGGCCCCGACGACGGCGACTGCGAGGATGATCCCCGCGGGGTCGCTGTGATGCAGGAGATCCCTCGGGACGGAGAACTCGGAATCGGCCGCGATATCCTGCGCCGCCCTCTCCTTCCCTGCGGCCACGCCGTCGCTGTATCCGCGGTAGTATTCGGCGGACCACGGCTGATCCGGGAGCGAGTAGTAGTATCCGTAGGGTATGGTGTGCGTCACCTTGCCTTCCCTTATGGCCTGGATGTACTCGATGAGATACGAATACTCCACGCCGTCGTTGTACCCGTCCTGATACTCCCCGTCGACGTTCAGAGCGCCGGTCTCCTCGTAGAAGACGTACGGCAGGAACATCATCGCGAAGCCCACGACGATGAGCAGGATCGGGACCCTCAGATCCCTCCCGAACTTGGACATCATCGATGATATCGACGAGATGTCCGACAGACGGGTCTCCTGGTGCATCCCGGCTC
>CAVDQR010000132.1:0-4114 GCA_963611065.1 Bacteroides ovatus | reverse complement strand
GTGCTGGTGCAGATCGTGTTCGTCTGATGTAGAGTACCGCCGTCCTTCCGGACGGCGGCTGGAGAAACTATCATGCGGGTCCGCGCCCCCGGTGCAAAGGGCGTCCTCGATCCCTGCGGGATCTCGGGCCTGAGGCGCGGTTAAAGGCGGGTGTCCCCGCCGGTTTAGCTTCAACCCTTGATCGCCTTGACCAGGGCGCGGATGTTGTCGTCCGGGGTTCCGATCGGCACGCCGCATCCTGCGGAGATGCTGTTGAATCCCGCGTCGCGGCTCTTCTGTGCCGCGGCGATGACATCCGCCGGGGTCCCCTTGTACAGCGGGAAGGCGCATCCGACGTTACCTATGATGGCCCCTCTGTTCTTGGAGATCTTCTTCGCCAGGTAGGAATCGACCTTCTCCTCCACGGAGATGCCGGTCACCCCCGTATCGTACATGTACGGGATGATGTGCTCCGAGTCCCCGCAGATGTGCAGGACGGTGTTGCCCTTCAGGTCCCCGAGGCACCTCTTCACGAACTGTCCCGACTGCACGGGGAAGTCCGTCGGAGCCAGGATGTCTGTGGACGCGGACGGTTCGGACATCTGCACAACGTCGGCACCTCCGTCGAGCAGCGCCTGGCCGAACGCGCGGCAGTACGGCTCGATGGCCCCGACCCACTTCTTCGCCCTCTCCGGATCCGTCCACACCGAATACACGAGGTTCTCGGTGTTCAGGAGGTGCCCGGCCAGGGTGAAGGGTCCGGTGTTCCCGCCGATGATGCAGTAGTCCTCGCCGTGGGTCTTCTGCATGATGCCCATCGCGTCGATGGCCGTCTTGACCCTCCCGGTGTTGAGGAACTCGTCGATGTCGGGCAGGTCGTCCGGCTCGTCGTAGATCTTCTTCATGGGGTTGTAGGTGAACGGGTGCCCCTTGAGCATGGGGGACGACGTACTCGTTCCCATGTCGATCGGGCATCCCAGAGCCTCCGCCTCCTCAGTGAGACAGAACCCGGCCCTGACCGATTCCAGACCGAAGTAGTCCGCCTGGGCGCATCCCAGCGTGGCCATCTTCTCCGGATCGGAGTGCGCCTCGGGCCATGAGGACCCGCAGGCCTTCATCATCCCGATCGTGTCGCAGGTGGTGAATATCGCCACCGGCGGTCTGTCCAGCGGCTCCTGCTTCAATGCCGCCAGCACCCTGTCTCTGCAAGACATCGTCATATCAGTTCCCCTCCTCGATCCTCTTCTTCACGTACTTGACGCAGGCCTGGGCGTCCTTGTCCCTGTGGTCCGCGCCGATCTCCTCCGCGAAACCGTCGGTGGTGGGCGGTCCGCCTATGGTGATTATGATGTTGTCGCGGTAGCCGTTCTCGATGATCAGCTTGACCGCCGCCTCCATGTTGTCCATGGTCGGAGTCATGAGCGTGCTCAGGCACGCGACGTTGGTCCCCTCGTTCTTCGCCGTGTCGGCGATGGTGGACGGCGGGACGTCCTTTCCGAGATCGTTCACTATGAACCCGCCCGCTGTGAGCATGGTCTTCACGATGTTCTTCCCGATGTCGTGGACATCTCCCTGCACGACCGCCGTGATGGCCGTCTTGGCATCCGCCAGATCGCCCTTCGGGATGGCGGGCAGAAGGACGTCGAGTCCCTCGTACATGCTGTGCGCGGCCACGAGGACCTGGGGCAGGTACATCGTGTGGTTCGCGTAGTTGTCCCCGATGATTCCCATGCCTACAACGAGCCCCTCGTTGATGGCCAATACCGGATCGACCTTCTCGGCGAGCGCCTTCTCGGCCGCCGCACGGGCCCTCTCCGGCTCGCATGCGACGACCGCATCCGCCAGTTCCTTAAGGATCTCCTCTACTGTCATTCGCTGTTTCCTCCTTTTCGTGTTCCTCTCTTCCGTTTTACCAGATATGATATATACGGTTGGATGTATAAATCTCGCTACGAACATGTTCGATTCTTGAGGTCAAATGCCAAGGCCAGCAAAAATTCACATGCATTCTGATGTACTGAATTTCCTGGCAGAAATTGTCCATGTATGGATGGATGCATTAAAGGTTGAGAAATGACGGGTTTCCGGGGGGAGACCCCCCGTAATGCGTTTAGCCGTGGAGGACTCAGCTCTCGTCGGAGCCCTTCTCGACGGAAAGGAAGGCGCATATGCAGGCGACGACCATCATGACGAAGGCCATCATCCAAAGCGTCTGGAACTCCGCGAGCGTCTTGTCGGATATGACGAACCCGGCGATCGTGATGAGGATCGCACCTCCCGCGAAGGGGAACAGGTTCAGAGCCGCCGTCGACGTACCGGCCATTGCGATGGGATAGAGCTCCTTGATCTGCGCGTAGGACACCACGAAGAACCCTCCGAAGAATCCGAACGCGAAGTTGATCGCCGCCTGTATGGCGAAACCGTTCATCCCGTCGTTGCCGGCAGTGAGCCAGATCGCGGCCCATACCAGTGTGTAGATGATCGTTCCGAAGATCAGGACCTTCCTCCTGGAGTGGAACACCTTGTCCGAAAGGGTCCCCGCCAGAGGACATCCGAACACCATACCGATACCGACCATGGTGACCATGAGTCCGGCGTCGCTCCCGCTGAAGTCGTAGATGCTCTTGTAGAACGATCCCGCCTGGGACGCCTGCCAGAGCATGATGGTCCCGTAGGTGAAGAAGAACCATATGGCCAGGGGCCAGAACTTCCTCCCGCTGGTGAACGTGAGCTTCAGGGCCTCGACGGTGCCCATCTTGGCGGATGTGGATTCCCCGATCGGCTGACCGGTCTCCTCGGAGACGATCTCCTCGATGCTGGGGAGGTCCTTCTCGGACGGGTGGTTGCGGACGACGAGCCAGCACAGCCCGGCGATGACCGCTGTGATGATGGCGAGCACGATGTAGGTGTTCTGGATCCCCAGGGAGTCCATCATGAGGACCATCGGGGTCGCCGCGGCGATGCCTCCGACGTTGCCGACCAGGAGCAGCACACCGCTCATGGAGGCGAACTCGTTCTTCCTGAACCAGACGGCCAGGATCTTCATGATCGGGATGTACACGACGGCCGCGCCGATTCCGATGATGAACTTCCCGACTATCATGAGGTTGAAGTTCCCCGTCGTCGCGGAGACCGCGCTCAGTACGGAACCGACCGCGATGAGGAAGACGAATATCGTGGCCGCCTTCCTCGGCCCCATGCGGTCGGTCAGGATACCGCTGGGGATCTGCATCAATGTGTAGGCATACAGGTACGCGGATGCGAGCAGCGCAACCGAAGCGGTACCCACTCCGTAGAACGACTGCAGATTATCCGATATGGCTCCGCCCGTCGTCCTGTGGAAGTAAACGAAGAAGTACGCTATCGCCAGGACGATGAATATCATCCATCTGTAGGACAGCGTCTTCTGCTTCTTTCCCTCGTCTATGGTCATTCCAATCCTTCTCCTCGGTAAAACGGAAGGCTCTTCGGACCACTGTGTAAGATATCGGGCAGATGAGGATATAATGGATGATGCGAACATGTTCGAAAACGGATTTTTCAGACCCTCGGAGGAGCATTAGCATCGTGCCTGCGACGATGAGAACCGAGCCGACGAAAGCTCTCTCGACGATTCTCTCCGTAGGGGTCCTTCAACACCCGCATCCGTCTGTTTTATCCTCCGCCTACGCATTCCGAATGGCATGCGCATAGCTTTCGCCGAACTCGATGAATCCGTGATCAACTCCATGTACGGAGGGACGGGGGACACCGTTTCGAGGATGACCCTGGTCGACGGGAACAGGATCATCAGGGGACATCTCGGACCCGGGGCGTCCATCGGAACCCATACCCACACCGGCTCCTGCGAGGCGATCTACATCCTTTCCGGGACGGGGATCGCTGTATGCGACGGCGTCGAGGAGGAGCTTGAGGCCGGGATCTGCCATTACTGCCCGGAAGGTTCCAGCCATTCCCTGAGGAACACGGGGGACGTCCCGCTGGAATACCTCGCATTCGTGGCGAAGCAGTGATTCACTCCTGGTCGCAGGTGGACAGCCTGGAACCGAACCTCATGGTGCGATAGAATTCGAAGATGTTCCTCTCCGCTGTGCGAAGGGAGACGTTAAGGGTGGATTTGGAGCATCCGAGCACG
>CAVDQR010000131.1:0-4150 GCA_963611065.1 Bacteroides ovatus | reverse complement strand
GGGCCGCGCCCCCGCAAATTGGGATGCTGTCCGCGGGAGATTCCTAGAACCATCGTTCTTCGCATTCTCCCGATTCCGCCCCGAAAACCGCCCTCATCTCGCTTTTTCAGACGCTTCGCACCCGGAAAACGGACGTTTTCCACCCTCGAACATGCCGTTTTCGCCCCCTTCTGCCGACTTTCGGTTGTCCGACCATGCCATCCGTCCCAACCCTATGGACATTTGTCGGTTTCGGATGGTTCCTTCCGATTTTCATTAGATATTTGTCTAATCGAGGGGCATCAAACTGAATTTTTCACCACGAAAAACACAACGTATATATTCAAGATAAGCTGAATGCGGGTGCATGACCTACACCAGGTTCGATGCCGTCGAGGAGGCCTTCATGAGGCCTCCCGTGGAAGCCGTACCCCCTGCCTCGGCAACCTCCGAGTACTTCGGGTGCAACGTCTTCAACAGGAAGAACATGAGGAAGTACCTCTCCGCCGACACCAGGCAGAAGGTATACGAGTCGATCGAGCAGGGCGTCACCCTCCAGAGGGACGTCGCCGAGCAGGTCGCGGCCGGCATGAAGCGCTGGGCCATGGACATGGGCGCCACCCACTACACCCACTGGTTCCAGCCCCTGACCGGCGGAACCGCGGAGAAGCACGACTCCTTCGCGGAGCCCTACGGAAAGGGCGAGAGCCTCGAGGAGTTCACCGGCAAGCTGCTCTGCCAGCAGGAGCCCGACGCGTCCTCGTTCCCCTCCGGAGGCCTGAGGAACACCTTCGAGGCCCGCGGATACACCGCTTGGGATCCGTCCTCCCCCGCATTCGTCCTCGGGGACACCCTGTGCATCCCCACCGTCTTCATCTCCTACACCGGAGAGGCCCTGGACTACAAGGCGCCCCTCCTGAAGTCCGAGGCCGCCGTCTCCAAGGCCGCCGCGGATGTCCTGAGATACTTCGGCATCAGGGACGACGCCGTCTTCTCCTACCTCGGGTGGGAGCAGGAGTACTTCCTGGTGGACGCCGCCCTGTACGCGCTCCGCCCGGACATCATCATGGCCGAGAGGACCCTCGTCGGACACAACTCCGCCAGGAACCAGCAGCTGGAGGACCACTACTTCGGATGCATCCCCGCCCGCGTCCTCGAGTTCATGAAGGACCTGGAGTTCGGCGCCTACAAGCTCGGTATCCCCATCAAGACCAGGCACAACGAGGTCGCCCCGAACCAGTTCGAGATCGCCCCCGTGTACGAGCAGGCCAACCTCGCCATCGACCACAACCTGGAGCTGATGGCCCTGATGAAGACCACCGCGGAGAAGCACGGGTTCAAGGTGCTCCTGCACGAGAAGCCCTTCGCGGGCATCAACGGATCCGGCAAGCACTGCAACTGGTCCCTCGGAACCGAGTCCGGCATCGGACTCATGTCCCCCGGCAAGAACAACAAGGAGAACCTCAGGTTCCTCGTGTTCATGGCCAACGTGCTGAAGGCCGTCTACGACAACAACGCCCTCCTCAAGGCGTCCGTCATGACCGCCAGCAACGCCCACAGGCTCGGTGCCAACGAGGCTCCCCCCGCGATCATCTCCTGCTTCCTCGGAACCCAGGTCACCAACGCGTTCAAGGAGCTGCTCAAGAGCAAGGACATGGTCAAGATCGAGGGCAAGAGCAAGTACAGCCTCGGAATCCCCCAGGTCCCCGAGCTCCTGATCGACAACACCGACAGGAACAGGACCTCCCCGTTCGCGTTCACCGGGAACAGGTTCGAGTTCAGGGCTGTGGGATCGTCTGCCAACTGCTCCAGCGCGGTCACCGTGCTGAACACCATCGTCGCCTACCAGCTCAAGCAGTTCAAGAAGGCCGTCGACAAGAGGATCGAGTCCGGCGTCCCCGTGATGCAGGCGCTCCTCGAGGAGACCAAGGACACCTACAGGAAGTGTCAGAAGGTCTGCTTCGACGGGAACGGGTATTCGGACGAGTGGAAGGCCGAGGCCAAGAAGAGGGGGCTCGACTGCGAGACCTCCGCTCCCCTGTGCTACGACGCCTACCTGTCCAAGCAGTCCCTGTCCATCTACAAGGACACCGGCGTGATGACCGATGTCGAGATGAAGGCCAGGACCGAGATCAACTGGGAGATCTACTCCAAGAAGATCGAGATCGAGGCCCGTGTGCTCGCCGATCTGACGGCCAACCACATCATGCCCGTCGCGACCCGCTACCAGTCCGTCCTCCTGGACAACGTGTCCAAGATGAAGGAGATCTTCACCGTCAAGAAGGAGTACGACCAGGTCGCCGAGTCCGAGATCCACATCATCAAGGACATCGCCATGCACTGCAGCGAGGCCCGCGCCCTCTCCGAGGAGATGGAGAAGGAGTGCGACGAGCTGGACAAGCTGGACGACGAGAGGGCCAAGGCCCTCGGATACCACGACAGGATCGTGACGAAGCTCGAGGAGATCAGGATGCACGTGGATGCCCTCGAGATGATCGTCGACGACGAGATGTGGCCGCTCCCGAAGTACCGCGAGCTGCTGTTCATCCGCTGAAACACCATGGGGCGATGCGATGAAGGGGTTGTACGATCCGGCCGACGACCGCGACAGCTGCGGTGTTGGACTCGCCGTCAGCATGGACGGCGAGCGCACCCACCGCACGGTGGAGATGGGTCTGAGGCTGCTGGAGAACATGGCGCACAGGGGTGCCGAGAACGGCGACGGCAAGACCGGCGACGGTGCAGGGATCCTGGTGCAGATACCCCACAGGTTCATCGGATCGCTCGGGATACCAGTCCCGGAGGCCGGCAGGTACGGCACGGGACTGGTGTTCCTTCCCAAGGAGGCGGCCCTGGCGGACCGCTTCCTTGAACTTCTCAAGGCTGTCTGCGGGCGCTTCGCGGTGCATGTCATAGCTGTCCGTGATGTTCCCGTGGACCATTCGGTCCCCGGACCGATGGCTCTGGAGGGGGAGCCGAGGATCGTGCAGGTCTTCGTGTCCTCCTACGATTCGCCGGAGACCCTGGAGAGGAAGCTCTACAGGATACGCAAGATCGTGGAGAACAGCGTCGCATCCTCCGATTACGAGGGGAAGGACGGGTTCTACATCTGCTCGCTCTCGACGCGCACCATGGTCTACAAGGGGATGCTCACGCCGGAGCAGCTCCGCGCCTACTACAAGGACCTGTCCGACCCGATGTTCGAGTCGGCCATCGCCATGGTCCATTCCAGATTCAGCACCAACACCATGCCCGCATGGAGGCTGGCGCAGCCTTTCAGGATGCTCTGCCACAACGGCGAGATCAACACCATCCGCGCCAACAGGTCGTGGATGCAGGCCCGCGAGAGCGTCATGACGTCCGACCGCATCCCGAACGTGGACGAGGTCCTGCCCGTGATGCAGCAGGGCATGAGCGACAGCGCGACGCTGGACAACGTGTTCGAATTCCTCACGATGGCGGGCAAGAGCATGCCCAACGCGCTGTCCATCATGATCCCGGAGTCCTGGAACGACAGGAACCCGATCCCGGACAGTCTGAAGGCGTACTACGAATACCATTCCATACTGATGGAGCCCTGGGACGGCCCCGCAGCCGTGATGTTCACCGACGGGACCCTAGCCGGCGGTATGCTGGACAGGAACGGGCTCCGTCCCGCCAGATTCTCCGTCACCGCCGACGGCATGCTCATCCTGGCGTCGGAGGCGGGCGTGATCCCGCTCCGTCCCGAGGATGTCGTCGAGACAGGACGTCTCAGACCCGGCAAGATGCTCGTGGTGGACACCTCCGAGGGGAGGATCCTCCGCGACGGCGAGATAAAGGAGGCGCTGGCCTCCGCGTACCCGTACAGGGACTGGCTCGAGAAGAACCGTCTCGATCTCGACAGACTCTCATCCGGAAGGCAGGTCGGCCGTACCGTTCCGGAACTGGGACGCATGATGTCCGAGTTCGGATACACGTCCGAGGATGTGACCAGGGTCATGGAGCCCATGGTCTCCGCCGGCAAGGAGCCGATCGGGTCCACGGGATTCGACGCCCCCCTGGCGATAATGTCCGACAGGCCCCAGCCGCTCTTCGCCTACTTCAGGCAGATGTTCGCGCAGGTCACCAACCCCCCGATCGACCCGATCAGGGAGGAGCTGGTCATGTCCACGATGGGTTACATCGGATC